>CBFRWL010000021.1:0-16327 GCA_965727025.1 uncultured Sphingomonas sp. | reverse complement strand
AGGGTCACGCCGGGCGTCGAATGGCGCAGCTTGGCGATCATATCGGTGACCTTGAAGCCGGGAAGCTGGCCGCCTTCGCCGGGCTTGGCGCCCTGCGCCACCTTGATCTCGATCTCCTCGGCCGATCCGAGATATTCGGCGGTCACGCCGAACCGACCCGATGCGATCTGCTTGATCACCGAGTTGGCATTGTCGCCATTGTCATAGGGTTTGAAACGGCGCGCATCCTCGCCGCCCTCACCCGAGACGGCCTTGGCGCCGATCCGGTTCATGGCGATCGCCAGCGTTTCGTGCGCTTCCGGCGAGAGTGCGCCGAGCGACATGCCCGGCGTCACGAAGCGCTTGCGGATCTCGGTGATCGCCTCGACGCTTTCGATCGCAACCGGTTCGTCTGCCCAGTTGAATTCGAGCAGGTCGCGCAGATAGACCGCCGGCAGATCGCGCACCCCGCGCGAGAATTGCAAATAAGTGGAATAGCTGTCGGTCGCGACGGCGGTTTGCAGCAGGTGCATCAGCTGCGCGGAATAGGCGTGGGTCTCCCCGCCCGCGCGATGGCGATAGAAGCCGCCGATCGGCAGCGTAACAACCGCTTCGTCCCAGGCTTGCTCATGTCGCATCACCGCTGAAAACTGCAATGACGCATAGCCTTCGCCGGATATCTTGCTTGGCATGCCGGGGAAGAGATCGTTCACGAGCGCCCGCGAAAGGCCCACCGCCTCGAAATTATAGCCGCCGCGATAGCTGGTGATGACGGCGATGCCCATCTTCGACATGATCTTGAGCAAGCCGTCATCGATCGCCTTGCGCTGACGGGCAAGGCAATCCTCCAGCGAAAGATCGCCGAACAGGCCGCGCGCATGCCGATCGGCAATCGCGGCCTCCGCCAGATAGGCATTTACAGTGGTTGCACCGACACCGATCAACACCGCGTAATAATGGGTGTCGAGGCATTCGGCCGAACGGACGTTGACCGAGGCATAGCTGCGCAGGCCCTTGCGCACCAGATGCGTGTGCACCGCCGCAGCGGCGAGCACCATCTGAACGGCGATCCGGTCAGGGCCGACATTCTCGTCGGTCAGGAACAGCTCGGTCTTGCCGGCACGGACCGCGCTTTCCGCTTCGGCTCGAATCTTGGCGATCGCACTGCGAAGCGCATCGGAGCCGCCATCAACCGGGTAGGTGCACTCGATCGCTGCAGCCTGCGCGCCGAAATGGGCCTTCAGCGTGTTCCACGCTTTTGTCGAAAGCACCGGCGATTCGAGCACCAGCACATCGCTTTGCTGCGCACCGGACTCGAGGATGTTGGCGAGATTTCCGAACCGCGTCTTCAGACTCATCACGCGGGTTTCGCGCAAGGAGTCGATCGGGGGATTGGTGACCTGGCTGAAGCTCTGCCGGAAGAAGTGGCTGATCAGGCGTGGCTTGGGCGAGATCACCGCGAGCGGTGTGTCGTCGCCCATCGAGCCGATCGCCTCTTTGGCATCCTCGACCTGCGGCGCGAGGATCAGTTCGAGATCCTCAAGGCTCTGACCGGCCGCAATCTGGCGCCGCGTCAGTTCTGCCCGGTCATAGCGGGTAATGTGATCGCCTTTTGGCACCTTGAGATCGTCGAGCGTCCGGAAATCCTTGACCCATTCTTGATAGGGCTGCTCGGCCGCGATCCGCGCCTTGATCTCGGCATCCCCGTAGAGCTTGCCCTCGTCGAGATCGACCGCGATGATCTGGCCCGGCCCCATCCGGCCCTTGCGGACGATGGTGGATTCCGGAACGACCACCATGCCGGTTTCGGAGCCGATGATCAGCAGGTTGTCCGAGGTCAAGGTCGTGCGCAGCGGGCGCAACGCGTTGCGGTCAACGCCGGCCACTGCCCACCGGCCATCGGTCATCGCCAACGCGGCCGGGCCGTCCCACGGCTCCATCACCGAACCGAAATAGCTGTACATGCAGCGCACCTGCTCGGGCAGATCCGGATTGCTCTGCCAGGCTTCGGGCACAAGCATCAGCTTGGCGGTCGGCGCATCGCGGCCAGCGCGCACGATCGTCTCGAAGACGGCGTCGAGCGCGGCCGTATCGGAAGCGCCGGCCGGGATCACCGGCTTCACTTCATCGCCATGATCGCCGAAGGCGAGGCTCGCCATCTTGATCTCGTGGCTCTTCATCCAGTTCTTGTTGCCGCGAATGGTGTTGATCTCGCCATTATGCGCCAGCATTCGGAATGGCTGCGCGAGCCACCATTGCGGGAAAGTATTGGTTGAATAGCGCTGGTGGAAAATGGCGACGCGGCTGACGAAGCGATCGTCCATCAAATCGGGATAGAAGACCGATAGTTCCTCGGCGAGGAACAGCCCCTTGTAGACGATCGACCGGCACGAAAGCGAGCAGATGTAGAAATTCTGAATCTGCGCTTCGATCACCTTGCGCTCGATGCGGCGGCGGATGAGATAAAGATCTTTCTCGAACTCGGCCTCGCTGCAATCCTCCGGCAGCGGCCCGGCGATCATGATCTGCTCGATCTCCGGGCGCAGGCGCAGCGCCTTGTCGCCGATCACCGAAACATCGACCGGAACCTGCCGCCAGCCATAGATGGTGTAGCCGAAATCGATGATTTCGCTTTCGACGATCGAACGGCACATTTCCTGCGCGCCAAGATCCGTGCGCGGCAGAAACACCATGCCGACCGCCAGCCGGTTGGCGCGCGGGCGATGGCCGGATGCTTCGATCGCATCATCGAAAAAGCGGACGGGCAGGTCGACATGAATGCCGGCGCCGTCGCCGGTTTTGCCGTCCGCATCGACGGCACCGCGATGCCAGACGGCTTTGAGCGCATCGATCGCAGCGGTCACCACGCGACGCGACGGCTTCCCGTCAGTCGCGGCGACGAGGCCGACGCCGCACGCATCGGATTCGAATTCCGGGCGGTACATGCCCTCACGGGCGAGACGTTCGCGTTGATCGATGGTCATATTGGTCCCGTATCCCTGTGCGTCAGCTGCCGGCGAGTGACGCCGAGCGATTGGCTTCATCGGTTGCCTGGCGAAGTGCTTCATCACTTGCCTGGCGCAGCAGGCTTTCCGAATTGCGGTAGAAAGCGCCGCCGACTCGGGCGCTGACCGGCGCGAGCAAACTATAGTCGTCGCGGCGCACGGCAACGAGCAGCGCGTCGAGTTCGGCCGGCGTCAGCGCTGTCCGGTAGGCCGCGGCGAGGTTGGCCTCCCACGTTTCGGCATAGCGGAAGGACATCTCCTCGGCGGCTTCGGCCAGCAGCGCATCCGCCCGCGGCGCGCCGACTGCCTTGGCGAGGTCCGCGCCCGCATCACCTTGATCCAGGGTCATCAGGATCATCGAGCGGAAGCTTTCGCGGGGCGTGAGGGCATGCGCGATCTCCGCGGCGGCGTCGGTCTTGGCGGAAACGGGCGTGGCGGCAAGCGCCGCGGCAACCAGCATGATAAGCATAACTCCACTATCCCCCAGTGACATGGCCGCGCCCCGTTGCGGCCAAACGACGCGCCCACCCCCGCGGCGGGCGTCTAAATCAGGCGGCTACCGCTTCGCGCTCTGCCCGCTTGGCGGCCGCGCTCCGCGGCTTGGCCTTAAGATAGGCGTGCATGCGCTCCGAAACGTCGCGTCCATCACGCACGGCCCACACCACGAGGCTCGCGCCACGCACAATGTCGCCAGCCGCGAATACGCCGTCGAGACTGGTTTGCATCGTCTTGTGATCGACGCGAACCGTACCCCAGCGCGTCACCGAGAGTTCGTTCGCGCCAAACAGCTTGGGCAGTTCCTCGGGATCGAAGCCGAGCGCCTTGATGACGAGATCGGCTTCGATGCGGAACTCGCTGCCCGGCTCGGGCTCCGGCGCACGCCGGCCGCTCGCGTCGGGCGGCCCCAGGCGCATGGCCGTGGCGCGGACGCCGCTAACATGCCCGGTACCGTCAAATGCTTCCGGCGCGGACAGCCAAACGAACTCGACGCCCTCTTCCTCGGCGTTCTTAACCTCGCGTTGCGAGCCCGGCATGTTGGCGCGATCCCGGCGATACAGGCACTTCACCGATGTGGCGCCCTGGCGGACGGCGGTGCGCACGCAATCCATCGCTGTGTCGCCGCCGCCGACAACCACGACATTCTTGCCGGCGGCATTGAGGCTGCCGTCCTCGAACGCGGGAACGCTGTCCCCGAAGCCCTTGCGATTGGAGGCGGTAAGATAGTCGAGCGCCTCGACCACGCCTGGCGCGCCAACGCCCGGCGCCTTGATCTGGCGCGGCTTGTAGACGCCGGTTGCGATCAGGATCGCGTCGTGCCGCTCCCGCAGTTCCTCCAGCGACGCGTCGCGCCCCACCTCGAACTCCTGGTGGAAAATGACGCCGCCGTCGATCAGCCGCTGCACGCGGCGCATGACCACGTGCTTCTCCAGCTTGAAACCGGGAATGCCGTAGGTGAGCAGGCCGCCCGCACGATCATGCCGGTCGTAAACATGCACTTCATAGCCGCGCGCGCGCATCAGATCGGCCACCGTAAGCCCGGCCGGGCCAGCGCCGATGATCCCGATCGACTGGCCGCGGTCGGGCAGGGGGCGAAGCGGCTCGACCCAGCCCTCTTCCCAGGCCGTGTCAGTGATGAACTTTTCGACCGAGCCAATGGTGACGGCGCCATGTCCGGAAAACTCGATGACGCAATTGCCCTCGCACAAGCGATCCTGTGGGCAGATACGGCCGCAAATCTCCGGCATCGTCGAAGTTGCGTTGGACAGCTCATAGGCTTCGCGCAGCCGGCCTTCCGCCGTCAGCCGCAGCCAATCCGGAATATGATTGTGGAGCGGGCAATGCACCGAGCAATAGGGCACGCCGCATTGCGAGCAGCGTCCCGACTGCTCTTCAGCCTTCGTCGCATCATAGGTCTGCGAAATTTCGGCAAAGTCACTGCTGCGGCCGGCAGCGTCACGCTTTTCCGGATAGTCTTGCGAGACCTTGGTGAATTTCAGCATGCGAGTGTCAGCCATATGCGCTCCTGCTCGGCCCATAACGGACAAATGCCGCAGAGTCACGCGAAATCGGAGGATTGTGACAGCTGAGCTTACCTAATTTGTGTCATATCCCGCTTGAACAGCAAATCGCCACGGTTTGGCTCATATTAAAAGTTCCGTATCGGACCTATTTATTGAGCAGCCATAGGAGAGCCGCGGCTCCCGCCATAATCCTGTACCAGGCAAAAGGGCCAAAGCCCCGGCGCGAAACGATCGACACGAACGCCTTGATCACAATTATTGCCACCACGAACGAAACCAGCATGCCGAGCGCGATCATATCGAAACCGACGCCGCCACCGCTCGCCAGCGCCTCGCGATTTTTGGCAATTTCAACCGCGCTAGCGCCCAACATCGTCGGGATGGCGAGGAAAAAGCTGAATTCGGCCGCAGTTCTGCGCTCGACGCCAAGCGAAACCGCGCCCAGGATCGTCGCGCCGGAACGGCTCACGCCCGGGATCATCGCCAGGCACTGGATCACGCCTATGCCGAAAGACCGAGATAGCGGGATGTCAGCCACGCCCACGATATGCCCGCGCTTGGCCAGCCGCTCGATCGCAAGGATGGCGAAACCGCCCACGATCAAGGCCACCGCCACCACCTCGGGTTCTCCCAGCAACGCCTCGATCTGCTTGTGCAGAGCGAGGCCAATTACGGCCGCAGGGAAGAACGCCAGGATGAGGTTGCGCACGAATCGGATCGAAACGGCGTCCCGCTTCAAGATTCCGTGGAGAACGGCCCAGAAGGTTCGCCAGTAGAGCACGACGACCGCGGCAATAGCGCCGAGCTGTATGACGATGTTGAAGACCTTCCACTGCTCGTCGTCATAGCCCAGCAGCGCGCCCGCGAGAATCAGATGGCCTGTCGAGGAGACCGGCAGGAATTCAGTCAGTCCTTCGACGATGCCGAGAAGGACGGCAGTAGTGGTCGTATCCATGCTGGGAATGCCTCGTCCCGGATGTTCAGATGGAGCTGGCGGCGCTGCGAAAAGACGCCCGCCGCGTTATGCAGCTTTGGAAACCGCCCCGAAGCGCCCATGGCGCCGGAACTGGACCAGCCATTCCGGCGCCACCGCGGCCATTGGCGCGGGATCGACGTCAAAGGCAGCAAAGCCCTTCGCGCCGGGACTGACCACATTGTCCTTCTGAAGCATCAACCACTGATCCCATGTGATGGGCGCGCCGGGTGCCCAACCGCCGAACCGCGCCATGGCGCTCGCCACCGCATCGGGGACGGCGACGAGGCTCGGCTCACGACCGATCAGCCGCGCGATGGTCTCGTGAAGTTCCCACATGGTGAGGACTTCCGGGCCGCCGAGTTCAAAGGTTTTCCCGCCGAACGTCTCGGGCTTCAACGCCGCTTCGGCGATCGCGCAGGCCGCATCGTTTACGAACACCGGCTGAAATCTCGTGTTGCTGCGAATGACGGGGATCGCAGGGAACAGCCGGATCATCCGTGCCAAGCGGTTGACGAACTGGTCCTCGGGCCCGAACAGGATCGAGGGACGCAAGATCGTCGCCTTGGGAAATGCAGCCAGCACCGCGGCTTCGCCTTCGCCCTTGCTGCGGCCATAAGCTGAAAGACTCGCCGGATCGGCGCCGATGGCGGAAATGTGGACGAGCGATTTTACACCTGCGACGGCAGCCGCTTCAGCGACGTTGCGCGCGCCCTGCACATGAATGGCCGCGAAATTGCCCTTGAGCACGCCCACCAGGTTGATCACGGCGTCGGCGCCCTCAATCGCACGGGCGGCGCTCGCGGCGTTTCTGATATCGGCTGAGATGAACTGGCTCTGCCCCAGCGCGCTGAGCGGCTTCACGAACCACGCCTTGCGGGGGTCACGCTCGGCCATCCGGACGCGGATGCCGCGCCGGAACAGCTCCTGCGCCACATAGCGGCCCAGAAACCCGCCGCCTCCGAAGAGCGTCACCAGCCCGTTCATTCCGCAATCCTTCCCGATTCCAGCACGCGCGGATCCATGCCCGCGCAGCGTTCGGTTGACAAGCGCGGACCGCCCCCGCTAAGCGCGCCCACCTACCCGCATGCAGATGCGACCGTGCCCAGATGGCGGAATTGGTAGACGCACCAGCTTCAGGTGCTGGCGATCGCAAGGTCGTGGAGGTTCGAGTCCTCTTCTGGGCACCATTTGTTCTTCCGGGGACGTCCGAGGACGTCCAGCAAGCGGCTGGTTTTCCAGCATTCGCCGGCACATTGTCGATGCGGATCGAGGAGCCGTCGGGCAGGATGATCCGTTGCCACACCACGAGCGCGCGTTTCTGGCCGAACGCCACGACACTGTCGTAGCTGCCGATGAGGCGCGAGCTCTGCGGGATCAGGAGAATCCGCCCGGTCACGCTGTCCTGGACATTCTCCGTCACCTGCGCGGTGACGAGCCCCGGCAGGTCGGAGTTCAGCCCGGTGATGAGGCTGGCGCTGATGATACTCCTGCCATCACCGTGTAGGGCGAGATAGGCCGCACGAGGGTGTGGGGATTGATGTCGCTACCCTCGCCCTTGTTGGCGACGAAATCGGCTCTGCGCTGCTGGCCGTTCGGGTCGCGCTCCGGATCGAGCGCCACGCGCGGTTTGGTCTCGCCTTCGGGGACATCCGAGAACGTCCCGAAAACGCCTGAAATCTGCTGTTTCTTGGGCTATAACCGTCCGATTAAATCGGGGGCGGAGATGATTTCTGCGCGGGCGTTGCCGCCGGCGGCGTCGGGCATCCCGGGAATGACATAGCGGCCCTCGCAGCGTTCGAGGATGTCAGCAATATCGGCCCTGCCATTATAGAATTGCTTGTACCAGGTCCGGACCTTGAGGAAGTTTCCGTCCCGCGGCATCTGCATGGGGCGCAGGCAACTTTCTTTGTTCGCCCAGATCTCAAAATCCTGCGCCAAGCCATCCCGGCTCAGTTTCTGGTAAGCCCTAGCCGCCGCTACATCCTCGTCGGTCGGCATGCGCTCCGCGATCCTAGTCAGGGTCGCGTGCCAGGCATGGATCGAGCCATCGTCGATCGGCGTGTGGCAGATGAACATCATCGACGCCATGTCGCCGAAGAATTTGGAGATCAGGATGCCCGGTCCGGTGTAGAAGGTGTTGAACTCTGTGATGTCGGCATCGACGCCTAGCATTTCATGTTTTCCACCCATCAGCTGCCAGATTCGATGGCCGCTTATGACGTTCTCGAAATAGCTCTGGTGGGATGCGTGGACCGGGTGCAGATGCTGGATGTCGCAGATATTGTCGATCACCTCCAGTTGATGGATACCGATTGGCCCCAGATCATCGAAATGCCAGCGGACATACTGGGGATCATCCCATTCGGGGATGTCGGGCAGTGGATAATCGGGCTCTTGACCCTCGGGGTCATGCCAGTGGAATATGGCGTTGTAGCGCTCGACGACAGGAAAAGCTTCCAACTTTGCGCCTGCGGGAATGCTGTCGGAATAGGGAATGTGATTGCATTTCCCGTCCGGGCCGAAACGCCAGGCATGATAAGGACAGCGGATCGACTCGCCCTGTACTTGGTCGCCGCGCTGCGCCATGAACGACGCCGTGCTCTTGCCGATATGCGTTCTCATGTGTGGGCAATAGGCGGAAACCATATATGGTTTCCCGCTTTCGCCTCGGTAGAGCACCAAATCCTGACCGAAAAATCGCACGCTGAGCGGTCGATCGGCAAGCTGTTCGGCATCGGCCACCATGAACCATCCGCGCGGGAAGGTGAAACTGCCCAGGCCATAGTCTTTTGCGGTCGCCATATCTGAATCCGTCCTATCCATTCCGCAAGCGCGATTGCGGCCGACCCCACCCGAACCCCGTTGCCCGTCCGTAAGTCGCAAAGCCATCCTGCGCAAAACGAACCGATTGTGGCGATCCGTTCCTCGACCAGCACCATCTCACCATAGCGGCGATAGGCTAATATCCCCTGACTGTCGCCAAAAGGACATTTTTTCGATCATCGTCAGATTGCCAATTGCTGCTTGATATGTGCTGCGGATCGGAGCGTTTGTCTGCCGGAAATCGGGGGATGATGGCGGAATAGTTATCGAGTCTTTCCGGAATAAGCAGGGGATGTGATGAGGTGTTCTTGAACAATGCAATAAAATCACGGGGAAAATCTTACGCGAGGAAGTGGTTACTATGAAAAATAGAGAGGATAAGCTTCAACTGCTTATCGATCATTTCGATATTCGCGAGGTGATCGAGGCCTATGTTCATGCCTGCGACCGGGCAGATGCAGCGGCCCTGGCCGAGGTGTATTTCGATGACAGCTGGGATGACCATGGACCATTCAAATGTAACGGCAAGCAGTTCGCGGTCGATTGCACGAATAGCCTGATCGAAAATTGGAGCATGTGTGGCCATCTTCTTGGCCAGTCGAGGATCAAGGTGACCGGCGATTTCGCAGGCGCCGAAACCTATCTCTACTCGACACTGACCCGCGAGGATGGCGACCGGACGATGCTCGACACCTTCGTCGGCCGCTATATCGACCAGTTCGAGCGCGTCGACGGCCAATGGCGCATCAGGAATCGGCGCTGCATCTGTGACTGGTCGGGAAGCTCTCCCCTCACGGAAGATTTCACCAAGGGGAGGTCGCTGTTCATCCAGGGGGCTCGATCGCAGGATGACTTATCTTATGAAGTATTGGGATTGAAAAGAGGAAGTTCATTCATAGTGCGATAATAATTATATATTCAACGATAATAATCAAGGAGGGCAGGGATGAAATTTTGTAGCACTGCGAGCGGCGTCGCCTTCGCAACGATACTTTGGATGTCGCCGGGGCAATCGATGGCACAGCCCGTCTCGTCGAGTCCGGCCGATACGATCCAAACCCCGGACTCGCTGGGGGACATAGTCGTCACCGCTCGACGGGTGGAAGAGAACCAGCAGACCGTGCCAATCTCGGTGACTACCGTGTCCGGCGACATGCTCACCGAAAAGAATGTGAGCGCGGTTCGCGACCTCCAGTTCAGCGTCCCCAACCTCCAAATCAAGCAGGGTAATCTTTCGCCAGAAAATATCGAGTTCATCATTCGCGGCCAGCGGCAGCAGCTGTTCACCGACGAGAATGTGATCGTCTACTTCGATGGCGTGCCCCATCGACCGCGCGGCATCACATTGTACGATCTCCACGACGTCCAGGCCCTGCGGGGTCCGCAGGGAACGCTGTTCGGCAAGAACTCGCTGGGCGGCGCCATGGTGTTCACCACCAACAAGCCCACCTTCGACACCGGAGGATCGATGACGCTGGATTATGGCAATTACAATCTTATCCACGGCACGGGGGTGCTCAACCTCTCGGTAATCGACGACAAGTTGGCGGTGCGCGTGGCCGGCAACATCGAACGGCGCGACGGCGTGTTCAAGAACGTCAACCCGCGCGGGGACGACCTGGGCGATCGCCGCAACGAGAGTTTCCGTGTCAGCGTGCTCGCGCGGCCTACCGAGCGGCTCGAGAATGTCGCGGTGTTCGACTATTATCATGCCAACCAGCTGCCTTCGCCGGCGATCATCGACTCCGCTCCGTTAAATGCCACCGGTTTCGGTGCTCTCGTTTCGCTGCTCACGCAGCAGTTCGTCCAGAGGCAGAGCCAGATCGGCGGAGGAACCGCGTTGGTGAACGGCAATCTACTTCAGCGGAGCGGCAGCCCGTTCCGCGTCGACCTCTATACTGGGCGCACCACCTTCGCGACGCCGGTCAGCACGCCGCTTGGGCCCCTCAATCCGGCCCTGCCCCTGTCCAGCGCGACCAAGGCATATGGCGTCAGCGACACCACCACGCTGGAACTGAACGACACGCTCAGCCTGCGCAACATCTTCGGCTATCGGTACGAGCGCGCGGACGAGACGCAGGATCCCGGGGGCGGCGCCGGCATGACGGTCAACCTGACGCCATTCCTGTCCGGCCTCGGCGTACCCGGCCTGCCAGCTAACTATCCGGGTGACTTCATCAATCTGGTCTCACGCAATTACGGACTGAACAAGGATGTGAGCGACGAGCTGCAGCTTATCGTCAAATCGCAGAACCTGTCGGGCATCGTCGGGCTGTTCTACAGCCACAATGACTATAATTTCCGGAATACGTCGCTGTTCATTGCGGGGCCGGTGTCGCTCTATCCGGCCGCCGTCCGATACTACAACACCAATGTGGATTCGGATTCCTACGCCATATTCGCCCAGGGAACCTATGATTTCTCTGCCATGGGGGCGGACGGACTGCGCCTGACGCTGGGCGCGCGGCATACGTGGGACAAGCGGAGCTTCACGAACGAGCTGTTCTATTCCAACAGCCTCGCCCTGGTTCAGCAATGGCCGGCGCCAGGCGGCGTCTGCGCCACGGTGGCCGGCACCGGCGCTGCGGCGGTCGGCTTCAATTCGGCAAGCCAATGCTATCTCGGGGGCGCCAAGAGCTTCAAGGCGCTGACCTGGTCGGCGTCGCTCGAATATCAGCTGGCGCAGCAGACCCTGGTCTATCTGGCCAATCGTCGAGGATATAAGGCCGGCGGTGTCAATCCCGTCACCGCCAATCTTGATTTCGCCTTCTTCGGTCCCGAGCGTCTGACCGACGTCGAACTGGGCATCAAGCATCAGGGTCGGATTGGCGGGCGGCCCTATCGGGTGAACGTCGCGGGATTCTACGGCAAATATAAGAAGATACAGACGCAGGCGATCATTCCCTTCTGCGTCACCGATGCGTGTACCGCGTCCTATACCGACCTTATCCTGTTCAATGTGGGTCAGGCGACGATCAAGGGCGTCGAAGTTGAGGCGTCGTTCAAGCCGACACCCGAACTGATCCTGGACTTCGGCTATTCGTATCAGGTTGGGCGCTATGGTAGCGGCACCGTAATTCCGCAGCCGCGCGACATCACCACGCCGGTAAGCAGCACCAATCCGATCGACTATACAAGTGGGCTCGATCTGGACGGCCAGGAGTTCGTCGGCATTCCACGCCACACGATGAATGTGTCCGTGACATATGAGCCCAGGTTCGTGCCCGAAAGCTTCGCCAAGCCGTCACTGAACGTCAACTATGCCTATCGGAACAAGACCGTCGGCAATTCCAATCTGGGCGTGGCAACGACGCCGGGATTTGGCGTGCTGAACGCCCGCCTGACCTTGCGGGACCTTGGGGAAACCCAGTTCGCCCTGGCATTCTGGGCCCAGAACCTCACCGACAAGTCCTACAAGCTCAGTTGCTCGGACAATACGAGCATCGGCTACACCGCCTGCCGCTGGGGCGATCCCCGGACATATGGCGTCACGGGATCGATCAAGTTCTGATCGGACCAAGGGTTGACCAGATGGCGATGTCGACGGCCGGTTCCGGACGGTCGGCGTCGCCATCATAACGATCGGAAGATCATCCGCCTGGAGGATCGTCATGAACGACAAGATGCAGCGTCTTCTGGACCATTTCGAAATCCGCGAGCTTCTGGAGGCCTATGTCCACGCGCAGGATCGCGCCGACGCGCAGGCAACGATCGACGTGTACCATCCGGACAGTTGGGATGACCACGGCCCAATCAAGGACACCGGATGGAATTTCGCCGACAGCGCGACCCGCGAGCTGCTGACCCGCTGGGAGGGATGCCTGCACCTGCTCGGCCAGTCGCGGATCAGGGTGGACGGCGACCAGGGCGGCTCGGAAACCTATTTCTACTGTACGATGACCCGCAAGCAGGACGGGCAGGACATGCTGGACCATATGATGGGCCGCTATCTGGACAAGGTCGAACGCCGCGAGGGCGAATGGAAGATCAAGGAGCGTACCTGCATCGTCGATTGGTCGGCGAGCACGCCTCTGATCGAAGACTTCGTCGGCGCCGCCGCCTTCGCCAAGGGAAAGCGATCGGCCGAGGATCTGTCCTATAGGTTGCTCGGCCTCTCGCGCGGGCATTCACGGATAACCCGCTGAAAGGTGACCGGACCAGCGTCCCGCCTCACTCTGCCGCCCCCTGGCAGGAGAGCAGGCCTCTTTTGTCGATCGGCGGAGAACGTCAGATCGTCCGGCCGCCATCCGCTACGATCAGCGCACCGGTGACGTAGCTGGCGACGTCCGACGCCAGGAACAGGATGACGTTGGCGATCTCCTCCGCTTCGCCGAGCCGACCGAGCGGGATGCCGTCGATGAAGCTCGCGTCGAGCGGCGCGCCAGCGATCAGCGGCGTGTTGATCACACCCGGGCAGACCGCGTTGCATCGGATTCCACTGCTCGCATATTCGACCGCGATTGCGCGCGTCAGCTGGGAGATTCCGGCCTTCGCCACCGCATATGGCCCGATATGGCGTTCGGCATGATAGGCCGCCGTCGACGATGTGTTGACGATTGATCCGCCGCCTTGCGAAGCCATGACAGGAAGGACGCTGCGCGACACGCGGAAGGCCGAGGTGAGACCCACGTTCATGACATGGTCCCAGTGCTCGTCGCCGACGCCGCCGAGCAGGGCGGCGCTATCGTTGCCGCGCCAGATCGCGTAGCCGTTATTGTGCAGGAAATCGATGCGTCGATGGCGCGAGACCACCGTCTTGACCATGGCGTCGATCTGGGACCGTTCGCGTAGGTCGCAGGCGACGAAATCGGCCTTTCCGCCGCCGCCCCTGATATCCTCCACCAGATCCATGCCGCGCTTCTGGTCGAAATCGACGATCACCGCAGTGCCGCCGTGCTTCGCGAAGCCGCGCGTGACGGCAGCGCCGATGCCCGATGCACCGCCGGTCACGACCCCGATCTTGCCTTCAAATCCGATCATGCTCCAGTTTCCTGCTATTGGATGACAGCCCACGTCCTCTCGACCGGCTTCCGTGGAAATGACAGGCCGGCCCCCGCGCGCCGCCTCTGGCGAGCCACGCGCCCTATTCGGGATCGATCCAGGTGGAGTTGACCGCCCGCGGGCTGAGATATTTGGTGTTGGTCCAGCCGCCGTCGACGACGATCGACTGGCCGTTGATCATCTCGGAACCGGGCGAGCAGAGAAAGGCGATCATCGCCGCCATATCCTCGGGTTCGGCGAGCCGGGGATAGGGCGTCGTCTCGATATTGTTGCGTCGAAACGCTTCGTCTGCGAACCGGTGGCGAACCATGTCGGTCATCGTCACCCCTGGCGCCACGCAGTTGCTGCGGATGCCCCGCGGCCCATATTCGCAAGCCATGTGCTCGGTCAGCGATTTCAGCCCGCCCTTGGCCGCCGAATAGGCGCCGCCCCGTCGCCCGCCGATATGCGCGAAGGTGGAAGTGATGTTGACGATGCTGGCGCCCGCCTTCATGTGGCCGATCGCCTCGCGGCACAGCCGGAACGGCGCGCGCAGCATCAGGTTCAGGAAAGCGTCCAGCGACGCGTCGTCGGTTTCGTGGAGCGGTTTCGGGCTGCCGACCCCGGCATTGTTGACCAAGACATCGATGGAGCCGAAGCTGTCGAGCGCACAGCGGACGATGTGCGCCGGCGCGTCGTCCATCGTGACGTCCGCCGGGCATGCCACGATGCGTTCCCCCTTCAGCGCATCCGACAGCCGCGACAGTTTGTCCGGGGCGCGGCCCACGGCGATGATCGCGAACCCCGCGCCATGAAGCACTTTTGCCGTGGCCAGGCCGATCCCGCTTCCAGCGCCGGTGATGATCGCGGTTTTCATCTTGCGTCACTCCCCTGTCTTTATCGCACCAGTGGGCAGATTCGGGCCTGAGCGCCCTCGTGCCCTTATCGAACGCTACACTGGGCCGACCCGCTCTGCCAACGGCCACGGGTAGGTCGAAGGAGCTTGTCCCTTTGGCGACAGCTTTGATACTTGAAATAGGCGAATGGTCTCCATAGCCTTGGAAAATATCGTGTACGGCGCCAACCGGCGAGATCGATAGGCGGATGCCGCAATCATATCGATGATCGTAGCTGGATCAGAAGCATGCGATGCGGCGGAGGAGCATTTCGGATTTCCACCGGAGGGATCGGATCGTGGTGATCGCCATGGCCACGGCGCGATACGGCGCAGGCTGATCGACTGACGGTCGACGAAGATCGTCACGACGGCTTCTACTTCGACTGCAAGGCGCGCAACGATCGGCATCGGCGCGCGCCACCCCGGTTTCCATTCCAGTAGAGAGCATTAGATGACGGACAATAGCGAGTTGGACCTGAGTTTCGTTGTCGATCGGTGAGCGCCGCTACGATAGGATGTCCCGTTCGCGCAACACTCGACCATTGATCGGTGGCCGGGATGTGCCCTTAAACAGTGGGTGCACCGGCGGACCGCCGATTTCCGAGGCGATATAATCGATGACCACATCGCAAAAATTATCGGACGAGAAGATTGCGGCGCTGGCTGCGCGATTCGACCACCACGGCCCCGAATATCGCGAGCATTCCGCCGAAATCCTCGAGCATATGCAGCGGCATTGCCCTTTCGTGCATAGCGAGGCCTGGGGCGGCTTCTGGGTGGCGACGACCGGCGAGCATGTTTTGGAAATCGCGAAGAAGGCCGAGGTCTTCTCGAGCGCGCAGGGCGAGACCATTCCGGACGGCACCGATACGCGGATGATCCCACTGCATTCCGACCCACCCGAGCTCTACGATTATCGCGCCATCCTCAATCCACTGTTCGCCCCGAAAAAGATGGCGGAATGGGGGCAGGCCGTGCGCAACGAGGCGAACGCGCTGATGGACAAGCTGGTCGCGCGGGGCGGGGGTGATCTTGTCATGGATGTTGGCCAGCCACTCACCGCCATCACGACGCTGAAGATGACCGGGTTCAATCCCGATGACTGGTACAAATACGCCCATCCGCTGCACGAACTGGTCTACAGCGCCGTGCCGCGCGAGGAAAAGCTCGCGATGATGTCCGAGATGGAACGCGAGATGAATGCCGAGATCGCGCGCCTGCGGCCCGATCCGCCGCCCGGCAGCATCCTGGAATATCTGTTTGATGTCGACATGGCGGGCCGGAAGCTTCGCATGGACGAGATCCAGAGCATGGTGCTCATCATCTTCGGCGGCGGCTTTGACACCGCGCAGGCGCTGATGGGGCGCATCGGCGTGTTCTTGGGCCATAATCCCGAATATCTGCACGACCTGAACGAGAACCGACACCTGATCGACAATGCGATTGAGGAATTCCTCCGGGTCTTCCCGCCGACCCAGGGTAATTCGCGGTGCGCGGTAAAGCCCGTGACGATCGCCGGACAGCATATCGCAGCCGGCGAACATGTCTTCATGTCTTGGGCGGCGGCGAACCGCGACCCTGCCGAGTACGACGATCCACACAAGATCGATTTTCGCCGCGAGTTAATCCGCCACTATTCCTTCGG
>CBFRWL010000020.1:0-16358 GCA_965727025.1 uncultured Sphingomonas sp. | reverse complement strand
GGCGGCAGCCTCGCGACACTGGCGGGCGAGCCGCTTTACGTGACTTTCTTGCCCACGCCCGGCCATGCGGTGACGGATTTGATCGCGCCGGCGGCAATCCTTGGGATCGCGGCCTGGCGCAGCGGCGCGCTCTTGCCAGCCAAGGTCTCGCGATTGGCGATCGTTGCCCCCGGCCTGCTCGGCATCGCCGGACTGTTCATTCTCTACAAGCAGCTGTTCGCGATCGGCGATGCGCCTGCGTTCAAGGATGTCGGGCTGCTCGAGCGCGTCATGCTCGATCAGCTGCTGTTCGCGCTCGGCTTTGCGGCGCTGACAAATCGTGAACGCATGACGGGGTTTCGTGAATTGGGGCTCGCGATCACTGCGATCGCAACCGCGCGCGTGCTCCTGTACAACGCGCTGCTGTTCAATCCGCTCTGGCGCGATCAACTGGTCGGCACGGTGCCGCTTGCCAACCTGATCGCGCCCGCATTCCTGCTGCCGCTTGGCTGGCTGTGGTTTGCGGAAAAGGCCGAGCCGGGATTGGCCGAAAGGGCGAAGCCGGCGATCACCGGCATCCAGATGGCGCTCGTCAGCCTGTTCGTCGCGGCAACGCTGCGCCAGGCCTTCCATGGCTCCCTGCTGGCGGTGGGCGGCGTCGGGCCGGGCGAGGATATCTCCCGATCGCTGGCGGCGATCGCATTGGCGATCGGCTTCCTGCGCTGGGGCATTTATCGGCGCGAACGGCCATGGCGCATCGCTTCATTGGTGCTGATGCTGGGCGCAGTGCTCAAGGTTTTCCTGGTCGATGCCTCCGGGCTCGAAGGGCTGATGCGGATCGCCTCGTTCGTCGCGCTCGGTTTCGCCCTGATCGGGATTGGCTGGCTGTACAGCCGACATCTCAGGACGGACGCCCCGTTAACCGAAGCCTGACTTTCGACCCGTATTGCCGCTTTTCCATCGGAGTTCCCCGCCTATGTCCGCCCCAGATCTGTCGCTCCTCGCCAAGCGCCGCTTCGGGCCGATATTCGCGGTCCAGTTCCTGGGCGCCTTCAACGACAATCTCCTCAAGTTCGCGATGCTGTTCCTGGCGAATTTCGGGATTTTCGCCTCTGAACCGGGCAAGGCAGAGCTGCTCGCCGCGATCGCGACCGGCCTGTTCATCCTGCCCTATTTCCTGTTCTCGGCGCTCGCCGGCCAGGTGGCGGACATGATCGACAAGGCTCGGCTGATCCGTTGGATCAAGCTTGCCGAGATCATGATCATGGGGCTGGGCCTGGCCGGTTTCTGGTTCCAGTCGATCCCGATCCTGCTGGCGAGCCTGTTCCTGATGGGCCTGCATTCGACGCTGTTCGGCCCCGTCAAATATTCGATCCTGCCCCAGCATCTCGGCAATGCCGAAATTATGGGGGGAACCGGCTTGATCGAGGGCGGCACCTTCCTTGCGATCCTTGGCGGCCAGCTCCTCGCCGGCGCTATTCCCGCGTGGGAAGCCGGTCTGGCGGCCATGGGGATCGCGTTGCTCGGGTTTCTCGCCAGCCTCGCCATTCCGGCGGCGCCCCCGGTCCGCGATCACCACCATATCGATTGGAACATCTTCAAGGGCACCAAGGAGATTTTGGCGACCGCGCATCATGGGCGCGGCGTGTGGCTTTCGATCCTCGGCATCAGCTGGTTCTTCGCGGCGGGCGCCGTGCTCGTTTCCGAATTCGCGCCATTGGTCAGCGGCGCGCTGGCTGCCAAGCAGGAGGTGGCCACGCTCTTCCTCATCGTCTTTTCGGTGACGATCGCATTGGGCTCCATTGCCGTGAACAAGCTGCTCAAGGGCGAGGTGTCGGCGCGCTACGTGCCCGTCTCCGCACTGGTGCTGGCGGGCGGGCTGATCGATCTTTGGCTTTCGACCAGCGGCTTTTCCGTGCGTACCGCCGGCGCGACCATCCCGCAGTTCGTCGCAACGCCTGGGGCGATCCGGATCCTGATCGATCTCGGCGTGATCGCCTTTGCCGGCGGCATGTTCATCGTGCCGCTCTACGCCATATTGCAGATCGCCAGCCCTCCCGACGAACGATCGCAGATCATCGCCGCCAACAACATCGTCAATGCTGGCGTGACGGTGCTGGCCGTGCTCGCCATCAGCGGTTTGCTCGCCAGCGGCATCGATGTGCCGGGGCTGATCGGCGTATTGGGCTTCGCCACGCTCGCGGTCGCCATTCTGAGCATATGGCTGCTGCCGGATACATTGTTCAAAACCGTTGTCCGTTTCACGCTCAAGCTGCTCTATCGGGTCGAGGTCGCCGGCCTCGAACATATGCCCAAGCCGGGCGAGCGGGCGGTGGTGGTGGTCAACCATCTAAGCTTCCTCGATGGCGTGCTGCTTGGCGCGTTCCTGCCGGGCAAGCCTACCTTCGCGGTCAATACCCACATCGCGCAAAGCTGGTGGGTGAAGCCTTTTCTGGGCTTGTTCAAAGCCTTTCCGGTCGACCCGACCAATCCCATGGCGGCAAAGGCGATGGTGAAGGCAGTGCGCGAGGGACGGACGCTCGTAATCTTCCCCGAAGGCCGCATCACCGTGACCGGCGCGCTGATGAAGGTGTTCGACGGCCCGGGAATGGTTGCCGACAAGGCCGATGCGCCGATCATTCCCGTGCGCCTGAACGGGCCGCAATACACGCCGTTCTCGCGCATGAAGGGCAAGGTCCGCCAGCGCTGGTTTCCCAAGATCAGCATCGACGTGCTGCCGCCGCGCCGCTTCGCGATCGAAGGCGAGATGAGCGCGAAGGAGCGGCGGGCGATCGCCGGGCGTCGTCTCTATGACGAGATGAGCCGGATGATCTTCGATACCTCCGATACGCAGCGGACGCTGTTCACTGCCCTGTGCGATGCAAGCGCGCTGCATGGCGGCAAGGCGCTGGTGGTCGAGGATGTGAAGCGCGAGCCGCTAAGCTATGCCCGGCTGATAACCGCGGCCGGCCTGCTCGGCAAAAGGCTGGAGCGGGGCACGCGGCAAGGCGAGGCGATCGGGCTGTTGCTGCCGAATGTGACCGGCGTTGCCGCCGCTTTCTTTGCGCTGCAAGCGATCGGCCGCGTGCCGGCGATGCTGAACTTCACGGTCGGTCTGGCCAACATGCGCTCGGCCTGCACCACGGCGGAAATCGCCACGATCGTGACGGCGCGCGCCTTCGTGGAGCAGGCGAAGCTCGGCGATCTGATCGCCGCGCTCGAAAATGACGGCCGCCGCATCGTCTATCTCGAAGATCTCGGCGCAACGATCGGCGCCGCTGAAAAGCTGTGGGGCATGCTGACGGTGAAGCGCGCCGGCGCCCGCCACCGCAGGCGGGCCATTTCCCCCGATGCTCCGGCCGTAATCCTCTTCACCAGCGGCTCGGAAGGCACTCCGAAGGGCGTCGTGCTCACGCACCGCAATCTGCTCTCCAACTGTGCCCAGCTGGCCGCCCGGATCGATTTCAACACCAGTGACGTCGTCGTGAACGCGCTGCCCGTGTTCCACAGCTTCGGGCTGACCGGCGGCACCTTGCTGCCGTTGCTCAACGGCATCAGAACCGTCTTCTATCCAAGCCCGCTCCATTATCGGATCGTGCCGGCGCTGGCCTATGATGCCAATGCGACGATCCTGTTCGGCACCGATACCTTTCTGGCGGGCTATGCGCGGATGGCCCACAGCTACGACTTCTACTCGCTGCGCTATATTTTTGCGGGCGCCGAGCGCGTGCGCGACGAGACCCGCAAGGTCTATGCCGAGAAATTCGGATTGCGGATATTGGAAGGTTATGGCGCAACCGAGGCCGCCCCCGTCATCGCGGTCAACACGCCGATGCATTTCAAGGCTGGCACCGTCGGCCGCCTTCTTCCGGCGATCGAGGCGCGGCTGGACGCCGTGCCCGGCATCGAGGACGGCGGGCGCCTCTATATTCGCGGACCCAACGTCATGGCCGGTTATCTGTTGGCCGCCGAGCCTGGCAAACTTCAGCCGCCGCAGGAAGGCTGGCACGATACCGGAGATATCGTGACCATTGATGATGCCGGCTTTGTCGCCATTCGAGGCCGTGCCAAACGATTTGCCAAGATCGGCGGCGAGATGGTCTCGCTGCCCGCCGTGGAAGGCTATGCCGCCTCGGTCTGGCCCGCAGCGGAGCATGCGGTCGTGACGCGGCCCGATCCGCGAAAGGGTGAGCAACTGGTTCTCTTCACCACCGCAAAGGACGCGACGCAGAAGGTTTTGCAGGATTGGTGCAAGGCCCATGGCGTGGCCGAGCTCATGATCCCGCGCGACATACGTCTGCTCGATGCGTTGCCTGTGCTCGGCACGGGCAAGATCGATTATGTGCGTTTGGCCGAGCTGTCGCGATAGCGGCGGCCCGAGGGCGAGAGCTGGGTTATCATATCAGGCCTCGAGTGGAATGACGTCGACCGAGGTGGTCAGTCGCTGCGTGCCCTCCCCGATGAACACGCCGTCGATCGGGGCAACGTCCGAATAATCCCGGCCGAGCGCAACGAAGATATGGTCCGAGCCCGTCATGCAGCCATTGGTGGGATCGATGCCGACCCAACCGCGCTGCGGCCCGCACCACAGCATCGCCCAAGCGTGCATCGCGTCGACGCCGACGAGCCGGGGCTGTCCGGGCGGCGGCAGCGTGCGCAGATATCCGCTCGCATAAGCCGCCGGCAGCCCGAACCACCTGAGCGCCGAAATCAGCACATGGGTGAAATCCTGACAGACGCCGCGCCGCATCGCGAAGGCTTGTGCGACGGGGGTGTCCGTTTCGGTGGCGTCGGTATCGTAGGCAAACTCCTGCTGAATGCGGCGGGCCAGCGCCAGCGCGCTTTCCAGCGCCGGCACGTCGCGGCCGAGGATATCGCCGGCCCATCGCCCGATTTCCGCCGATCCCGGAACGAGCGGAGAGTTGTACAGATAGCTGCACGGGGAGGTTCCGCTCACATCCCCAAGCGCAAGGGCGCGGCGCGCGACGTCGGCAACGGGCAGATCCGCCGGGGGCATGTCGAGCATTTCCTCGCCGACATTCACGGTGAAGCTGCTCTTGATCGACAGCTCATAAAGCGGCTCGTCAATCACCGCGCGCGTCACGTTTACGGGATAGCCCGTCTCGCGCGTGAACATGCTGGCAGGTGCGGGATCGACCGAAAGAACGAAATTCCTGACGGCTTGGCCCGGCCAGGACATGGGCTCAAGACGCAGATTGAATCGCGCAAGCTGCACCTGCGCTTCATATTCGACATGGGTGGTATGGCTGACCTCGTAGATCATGCGAGCCGGGTCATCCCTGTCGCGCGGGCCGCATCCTTGCCCTGCAGAAAGAAGCGCCGGCCGATCGCGTCCGATAGGGAAAGCAGCCGCCGCTCGACATCCTGAAGCTCGCCCAGCGTCAGCGTTTCGGCGCTTGCGGCCGCCAGGATCGCCGCAAATCCCCTGGCGATCCGTTCGGGCGGTTCCGGCATGCCATCTTTCCGAAGCGACGGCAGCGCGACAAGATGCTCCAGGATACGATCGATCTGAAATGCCAACGAGCGCGGGTTTTGCGGCTCCAGCGCCAGCATGTCACGGATGGGGTTCAGTGAAAGGCCGCCCAGATAACGCATGCGATAGCTGATCTGGCTATCGCACAGGTCAAGCAGCACGGTGAGATCGTCGGAGCTGGCTCCGTCGGTTGCAAACGCCATCAGCAGGCGGCTGGTGTGGATTGCGCGCTCGAGGCGACGGCCCATGTCATGGAAATTCCAGCCATGGCCGCGCACCATATTTTCAGCCGCCAGGCCACTGAGTGCCGAGAAGCGATCGATCAGATCGGTAATATGCTCGAGCATCGGCTCGGCCTGCTCCTCTAAACTTACCTCCCAAGGCCGCGACAACAGCCGCCAGAATTCCGCAGCCAGCCGCTCCCGCAATCCCTGGCCGATCGACGCCGCCGCCGCCGCCAGAGCATGGACTGATCCCGCTTGACGCCGATCGCCGATCGCGCTCTGGCACAGCTCCGTCACGCCGAGCGACGTATCCGGCACAGCACCCCACAACACGAGCAGATCGGCGATATGCCTCAAGGTCGCCCCGTCCAGCGCGGCGGCGCCGTCCGCCTCGATCGACCCGCCGAGCAGCGCACGCACCATGCGCAACGTCATTTCGGCGCGTTCGAGATAACGCCCGAGCCAGAAGAGATTGTCGGCGGCCTTGCTCGGCAAGGTACCCGCAACGCGGCGGATCACCGGCGAGGGGCTGGTGTCCAGCAGCGAAATCGCTGTCTCGGGCGCATCGGAGACGATGCAGACATCGGCCGCCATATCGCCCTCGCCCATCAGGACGGCGCGCAGATCGCCATGATCGGCAAGCCTTGCGAAACCGCCCGGCATGGCGCGCCATGCGCCGCTGGCGTCACGGGTGACAAAGGCCCGCAGCACGAACGGCCGTGGCGCCAGCATACCGTCGACGATCGCTGGCGTCGTCGAAAGCTGGACCAGTTCCTGTCCGACATAATCCATCGGCCTGCGCTCCATGGCATCGAACAGCGTAGCGCGGCGGACGTCGTCGAGCCGCGCGCCGATGTGCGACTTGCCGTCCTCGAGCGCCGGCACGCGTTCGCCAAAGGCGGGGCCGATCGCCATTCCGGCAAGGTTCGCCAGCACATAATCATGTTCTGCCGGCTGTCCGCACCACCAGGTTGCGATATTCGGGATCAGCAGATCGGTTTCGAGCAAGGCCCTTGCCAGCTGCGGCATGAAGGCCCCGAAGGCGGCCGACTCCACGACGCCCGCGCCCGGCCAGTTCGCGACAGCAAGCGACCCCTTCGCGATCGCATCGAAAATATCGGGAACGCCGATCTTCGAGCGCGAATCGAAGGCGAGCGGATCCAGCAGCGTCGTATCCATCCGCCGCCAGATCGCATCGATACGCTTGATGCCCTCGATGGTGCGGACGAACAGACGGTCGTCCTGCACGGTCAGATCTTCGCCTTCCACCAGCAGCAGGCCCAGATAGCGGGCCAGATGCGCCTGCTCGGCATAGCTCTGGTTGAAGCGCCCGGGCGTGAGCAGCGCGATGCGTGGATCGATGCGCTCGCACGATGCCGCCAGCCCCTGCCGAAACGCCGCAAAGAAGGGGGCAAGCCGGCGAACGTTCAGCCGCCCCAGTAGATCGCCGGTAACGCGCGACATCGCCAGACGATTCTCGAGCGCATAGCCGGCCCCGCTCGGCGTTCGGGTATAATCCGCGAGGACGCGCCATTCGCCATCCGGCCCGCGCGCGAGATCCGCTGCATAGAATTGGAGATGGCGCCCCTTCGGCGGCATCACCCCGTTCATCAGCCGCCAATAAGAGCGGCTGCCGGTTATGACAGGCGCGGGCAGGTTGCCGTTGGTGACCAGCTTCTGCGGGCCGTAAATGTCAGCGAGAATGGCATCGAGCAGCGCGGCGCGCTGGGCGAGCCCACGTTCGATCCGGTCCCATTCGGTAGCCTGAAGCAGCAGCGGCACCGGGCTCAACGGCCAGGCACGTTCATCCGCCTCGCCCGCCAGGCGAAAGGCCATGCCGAGATCGAGCACCTGGCGCTCCGCCCGTGCCTGAAGGGGGCCGAAGCCGCCTTCGCTGCCGTCGACCAAGGCAGCCAGCATATCCCGCCAGCGCCCGGCGATGGGCGCGGCAGCGTTGGTCATCAGATCGCTGATCCCGGCTTCCGCCGCATAGCGGCGCAGCATCAGCTCCAACATGTCAGCGCGGCCCCCACCCGCCGCCGGCGAAACGCCGTTCATCAGCGCGCGGCAGGGCGCCGCAGGTCAAGCGTCAATGGAAATTCTCCCGGCATCTCCTCTGGCGGTATCTCCGCTGCGCCCGGCGTATGCCCATGATCCTGGAAGCGGGCCTTGCGCCGTGCCTCCGCCTCATAGCTGTTCACCGGTACATCATCATAGTTTCTGCCGCCGGGATGCGCGACATGATAGACGCACCCGCCAAGCGAGCGACCGCTCCACTGATCGAGCACATCGAAGGTGAGCGGCGCATTCACGGGCAAGCGGGGATGCAGGCAATTCGCGGGCGCCCACGCCTTGTAGCGAACGCCGCCCACGGCTTCGCCGGGCGTGCCCGTCGCCGTCATCGGCACCCGCCGGCCGTTGCACGCGATGACGTGGCGGCCTGCCACCAGCCCGGCGGCGCGCACCTGCAAGCGTTCGGTCGAGCTATCGACATAGCGTACCGTGCCGCCGATCGCACCGGTTTCGCCCAGCACATGCCAGGGCTCCAGCGCATGCGCGATCTCCAACTGCACCCCGCCCGCTTCCACGGCGCCATGGACCGGAAAGCGAAACTGGCGCTGCGCTTCAAACCAGTTCGGGTCGAAATCATAGCCTGCGGCACCAAGATCGCTCAGCACGTCGAGGAAATCGGCCCAGACGAAATGCGGAAGCATGAAGCGATCGTGCAGCGCGGTGCCCCAGCGCACCAGACCGCCCTTTTGCGGTTCACGCCAGAACCAGGCGGCCAACGCGCGCAACACGAGCTGCTGCGCGAGGCTCATCTGCGCGTCCGGTGGCATCTCGAACCCCCGGAACTCGACCAGCCCGAGCCGGCCGGTCGGCCCGTCGGGCGAGAACATCTTGTCGATGCAAATCTCGGTGCGATGGGTGTTGCCCGTCACATCCACCAGCAGATTGCGGAACAGCCGGTCGACCAGCCAGGGCGCCGGCGCTTCCCCTTCGGCCGGCGCAGGCACCTGCGCCAGTGCGATCTCAAGCTCATAGAGGCCGTCGTGCCGGGCCTCGTCGATGCGCGGCGCCTGGCTGGTCGGCCCGATGAAGAGCCCGGAGAAGAGATAGCTGAGCGACGGATGCCGCTGCCAATAGAGCACGAAGCTCTTGAGCAGGTCGGGCCGCCGGATGAAGGGGGAATCGCTCAGGCTGGGACCGCCGAGCACGATATGGTTGCCGCCCCCGGTGCCGACCGCCCGACCATCGATCATGAACTTGTCGGCGGTCAGGCCGTTGCGCCGTGCCGCCGCATAAAGCTCCTCGGTGATCTCGACCGTCTCCGCCCAACTGCGTGCTGGCTGGACGTTCACCTCGATGACGCCGGGATCGGGCGTGACCTTGAGCACGTTGAGCCGCGGATCGGGTGGCGGAGCATAGCCTTCGATCCTCACCTCGACCCCAAGCGCTTCCGCCGCCGCCTCCACTTGCCCGATAAGCTCGAGATAATCCTCGAGCGCGCGCACCGGCGGGATGAAGACCGAGAGATAGTGCGCCTTCGGCTCGACCGTGATGGCGGTGCGCACCGTGCCATCGATGCTGATTTCCTGTTCGATCCGATCCTGCCGGTCGCCCTCGGCCGCATAATGGCGTTCGGCGAACTGGATGCTGCCGGGTGCATCGCGGCCAGCGCGCTCCTGCCGCTGCGCGCGAAAGTCCGCAAGCGGCTCGCGCGGCTCGCTCGTATCGCGGGGATGGATGTAGGGAAATTGGGCAGGCGGCACATAGGGCAGCGAGCCGAGCGGCAAGCGATAGCCAAGCGCTGAATCGCCGGGCACCGCGTAGAGCTTGTTCCGGCGCAGCTTCCAGATCTCGCTCTGCCAGGCCGGCGTCGGCGCCTGCGATTGCCAGCGCTGGACCGGGAGCACGAAGCCGATCGGATTGGAAAGGCCGCGCTCGAACGCCTTGATCATCCGCGCGCGTGCTTCCGGATCGTCGATCTTGGGATCTCCCGGATCGGTGTTGACCGGCAGTTCCGCTTCTTTGGCCGACCAGCTCAACGGATCCTCATAGACCGGGGCGACATGGTCGCGCGGAATGCCCAGCCCGGAAGCGATCGCCTCAAGAAATTCGGCAGCCATGTCTCGGCTGGCCGGCGGCTTTCCTTCGCCGTCTTCCTTGGCGATCAGGGCAGGGTTCGACCAGATGGGTACCTCGTCGGCGCGCCAGTAAAGCGCATAGGCCCAGCGCGGCAGGCTCTCGCCGGGATACCATTTGCCCTGGCCGTGGTGGAGCAGCCCTCCCGGCGCAAACTTGTCGCGCAGTTCGGTGACCAGCCGGTCGGCATAGCCTGCCTTGGTCGGGCCGACCGCATCGCCGTTCCATTCCGGCGCTTCCCCGCCATCGATCGCAACGAAGGTCGGTTCGCCGCCGGTGGTCAGCCGCACATCCTGAGCGAGAAGGTCGCCATCGACCTTCGCCCCGAGCGCCATCACCGCGGCCCAGCGTGCTTCGGTGAAAGGCTTGGTGATGCGCACCGCTTCGGCGATACGAAATACCTTCATCTCGAAATTGAAATCGACCTCGGCCGGCTCGGCCACCCCGCTGATCGGCGCGGCGGAGCGATAATGCGGGGTGGCGGCAAGCGGGATATGCCCCTCGCCCGCAAACATGCCGGAGGTGGCGTCCATCGCGATCCAGCCCGCGCCGGGCAGATAGGCTTCCGCCCAGGCATGAAGATCGACGACATCCTGGGCCACACCCTTCGGCCCTTCGACCGGCTCGACATCAGCGACGAGCTGGATCGAATAGCCCGAGACGAACCGCGCGGCGAACCCCAGCCGCCGCAGGAGCTGCACCAGCAGCCAGGCGCTGTCGCGGCAGGAGCCTGTACCCGCACCAAGCGTTTCCTCCGGCGTTTGCACGCCCGCCTCCATGCGGATGACATAGCCGACGCGCTGTTGCAGCGCGCGGTTCACCTGCACGAGGAAATCGATCGTCCGCCCCTGATGGCCGGCATGTTCTGCGACCAGCGCCTCGAACAGCGGGCCGTGTTCCTCAAGCTCGAAATAGGCGGCAAGATCGCTCTTCAGCGCTTCGTCATAGGCAAAGGGATGGTGTTCGGCATAAGGCTCGACGAAGAAATCGAACGGGTTGATCACATCGATGTCGGCGAGCAGATCGACCTCGATCCGGAAATGATCGATCGGATCGGGGAACACGATGCGCGCGAGCCAGTTTCCGTGCGGATCCTGCTGCCAATTCAGAAAATGCTCTGGCGGCGAGATCTTGAGCGAATAGTTGGGGATCCTGGTGCGGCTGTGCGGCGCCGGCCGCAGCCGGATGACCTGCGGCCCAAGCCGGATCGGCCTGTCATAGCGGTACGAAGTCAGATGATGCAGACCAGCCTTCAGCATCTGCACAGAGAACGGTATCCCGTGGTGCGATGCAACATAAAAATGGATGATCGTCTTTCGGGTCCTGTGCGACCATTCCCATAGTCTTTCGTTCACGCACGATGCGGAAGGGTAACGAACGAGGCGAAGGGCTGATCGGCAGGCTCAAGAGCAACATCGTGCTCTATGGCGCCTTGGCCGCCAATATCGGCATCGCGATCGCCAAGTTCATCGCCGCCGCGATCAGCGGTTCCTCATCGATGCTCACCGAGGGCGTCCATTCGCTGGTGGACAGCGGCAACCAGCTTCTGCTGCTCTATGGCCAGCACCGCGCCAAGAAGCCGCCCGATGGCTCGCATCCGTTCGGCTACGGCCGCGAGCTTTATTTCTGGGCGTTCGTCGTCGCCATTCTGATATTCGCGGTCGGGTCCGGCGTGTCCATCCTCGAGGGGTTCATGCACATCGCCGATCCGGAACCGCTCCACGATCCGCTCGTCAACTATGTGGTGCTGGCCGTCGCTACGATCCTCGAAGGCTCTTCCTGGACGATCGCCATCAGGGAGTTCAATGCGAAGCGCGGTTCGGCGAGCTGGTGGCAATCTGTCCACCATTCCAAGGATCCGGCGACCTTCGTCGTCCTGTTCGAAGACAGCGCGGCGCTGCTAGGCTTGGGAATCGCCGCCATCGGCGTCTGGGCCAGCCATTATTTCTCGAACCCCAAGATCGATGGCGCGGCTTCGATCGTGATTGGAATCATTCTGGCAGGCGTTGCGACAGTGCTCGCGCGCGAGGCAAAGGGATTGCTGATCGGAGAAAGCGCCGATCCGGAACTTATCGAGCGCGTGCGCAAGGCAATTGACCATCAACCCAGGATCACCGCGGTCAATCATGTGCGGACGATCCACACTGCCCCGGATGCCATATTCGTCGCCATCAGCGCCGATTTCGACGATGATCTCCGCATGGGCGAAGGAGAGACGCTGATCGAGGAGATCGAAATGCAGCTCAAGCGTGAAATTCCTGAGCTCACCTCCATCTACATCCGCCCGGAAAAGCGGGAATGCGCGACCACATGGCATCAAGATGCGAAGGCAGACCAACCGTAGGCTGCCTGGCCCGCCATTAGCTTTTCATTAACCGAACGGGTCTAGCCTTGGGGGCCTGGAGGTAGTCATGGCCACTGCAAAGAAGCTCAAGACCCAATACGCACCGGTGCCAAGCCCGGCGCGAGCCGAATCGCTGCGGGCGGTCGTCGAGGATCATGGCCTGACCCCGGTTGCCTCGCCCGCGCACGAGCTGCAGCAGGCGTTGCACGACGCCGGCTATCGTTCCCAGGCGTTTCAGCAGCGCCCCATGTCGAACACCATGCTCGTGCTGACGCTGATCTGCGTCTATGCACTGGCAATGATGATGTTGCTGGGCAGCTTCAGCGCCTGACGCGGCCGGGCTGAAAAAGCCAGAGCCCCGCACCAATGATCATCACCATGCCCGCAAGGCTGGGCAGGTCCGGGCGATCGCCGAAGATGATCCATCCAAGCGCCACCGCAAACAGGATCTGAACATAGTTGGTCGGCGCAATGCGCGCGGCGGATGATCGCGTCGTCGCCAGGTAAATGAGCATATGGCCACCCGTCGCGATCACGGCGAGCAGGGCGATCTCCAGAAACAGGTGACTCGACAGCGCGCCGATGTGCAAAGCTGGCGCGCCGCTCCAATCCAGCAACAACGCTGCCAGCCACAGGATTGGAGCGCAAATCGCCGCAGCCAGAAATTGCGCGGCAAGCGGGGAGGTGCTGCCCGCTACGGCGCGGTTGGCGATCATCAACACCGCCATGCCGAGTGCGGAGCCGACCGGCAGGAGCGCCGCCCAGCCGAGCATCGCCAGGCTGGGACGAAGAACCAGCAGCGTTCCCGCGAATGCCAGCGCGATGACGCCCCAGATTCGCGGCGATACGGCTTCGCGGAGAAACAGCGCCGATAGCAGAGCCGTGAGCGGCGGTGCCGTAAAGCCGATCGCCGTCGCCGTCGCGAGCGGCATCAACTGCACCGCGGTAAAGTAGCAGAGCGTCGAAAAAGCGATGGCGATTCCACGGACCATCTGCCAGCGCCGCTGCGGCATGGCGAATGCGCCTCGGCCTTCAAGGCGCCATGCCAGCAGGGCAAGGCCGAACGCGCCGAGGGTGAAGCGCAGCGCGGCAACTGCTGCTCCCGGCCAGAAGCCGTGGGTGGATTTGGTTATGACATCGCCAATCGAAAACAAGCTGAAGCCGACCAGCGCCAGCCATAAGGATCGGTTGGGGCGCTCCAGCAGACCTTCGCCGGGAGCGAGCTCATCATTCTTCACGCCCCCTCCTCGGATCGCATTAGCAGATTGTCAAAGGTTGAGCGCTATTCACCATGTCTGCGGTTCGCAATTGTCTGGACAGAAACGGAAGAGAGCGTTTGCGATGAGTGCATTTGGGCGACGCGGCGGTAGCGGCGTTCCTGGGCAACGGCCCAGTTTCGGCGTGGCACGCCCCATGCAGGGCAGCCCGATCGCGCCTGCTGCGGATACGGCTCCCCAGTTTCCGCCGATCGAACAGGCATTGCCGGCGGAGGCTGCTGCTGACCCGCAGGCGAATGCAGGTTCAAGCGCGTCGCAGGACGCACTGGCACGGCTGGCCGATCGCGAAGCCAGCTCGGGCGAAGCCGGCGTTTCCAAGGCCGAGGGCTTCGAAGCTTCGGTTCACAAGATCAAGGAGCAGGTGCTGCCGCGCCTGCTCGAACGTGTCGATCCGGAAGCCGCAGCCACGCTCAGCAAGGATGAACTGGCCGAGGAGTTCCGGCCGATCATCGGCGAAGTGCTGCATGAACTGAAGATCACCCTCAACCGTCGCGAGCAGTTCGCGCTTGAGAAAGTTCTCGTCGACGAATTGCTCGGTCTCGGGCCGCTCGAGGAGCTGCTGGCCGATCCCGCCATCTCCGACATCATGGTCAACGGTCCGCAACAGACCTATATCGAGCGCAAGGGTCGGCTCGAAATCGCGCCGATCCAGTTTCGCGACGAAGATCACCTCTTCCAGATCGCGCAGCGCATCGTCAACAAGGTCGGCCGCCGGGTCGATCAGACCACCCCGCTCGCCGACGCCCGTCTCCCCGACGGTTCGCGCGTCAACGTCATCGTGCCGCCGCTCTCATTGCGCGGCACCGCCATCTCGATTCGTAAATTCTCGGCCAAGCCGATCACCATCGACATGCTTTCCCAATGGGGGGCGATGAGTTCCGCCATGGCGACCTGTCTCAAGATCGCGGGCGCCTGCCGCTTCAACATCGTCATCTCGGGCGGCACCGGCTCGGGCAAGACGACGATGCTCAACGCGCTGTCGAAGATGATCGATCCCGGCGAACGCGTGCTGACGATCGAGGACGCCGCCGAGCTCCGGCTGCAGCAGCCGCACTGGCTGCCGCTCGAAACCCGGCCGCCGAACCTCGAAGGCCAAGGCGAAATCACCATCGCCGATCTCGTGAAGAACGCGCTGCGCATGCGGCCGGATCGAATCATCCTCGGCGAAATTCGCGGCAAGGAATGTTTCGACCTGCTCGCTGCGATGAACACGGGCCATGACGGCTCGATGTGTACGCTTCACTCCAACAGCCCGCGCGAATGCCTTGGCCGTATGGAGAACATGATCCTGATGGGCGATATCAAGATCCCGAAGGAGGCGATCTCCAAGCAGATCGCGGACTCGGTCGACATGATCGTGCAGGTGAAGCGTTTGCGGGACGGCTCGCGCCGCGTCACCAACATCACCGAAGTGATCGGCATGGAAGGGCCCGTCATCGTGACGCAGGAGCTCTTCAAGTTCGAGTATATCTCGGAAGATGCCGACGGAAAGATTCACGGCGAATATAAATCGTCGGGTCTGCGCCCTTACACGCTCGACAAGGCCAGGCAGTTCGGCTTCGACCAGGCTTTCCTCGAAGCCTGCCTCTGACCTGAAAACCCTGCTTCGGGCGCGCGTTTCACGCAGTCTGTATGCTATCACGGCAAAGAGCGCCGCGCCCATCAGCGCCAGCCGTTCCCCACTAGGCGGATATTTGCATCGGCCGTATTCCCGCGTCACAATTGCGATCACGTTATCGGAGACAGCGGATGCGCCAGCTCGTCCTTTCCATTGCCCCATACCTCATGCTTGCACCACTGCCTGTGCTATCGGGGGCGCCAGCGGCTGCCGAACATGGCGCGATTGAGGCCGCCGTAGCCGATCCCGCACGGTCGCCTCAAAACGTGGCGCGGGATCGCTACAGGCACCCCGTACAGACGCTTCGCTTTTTCGAAGTGCGACCTGACCAGACAATTGTCGAATATAATCCCGGCGGCGGCTGGTACACCGAGATCTTGGCGCCCATGCTCAAGGCCAAGGGCCATTATGTCGCTTTGGTGCCCGATCGGCCCCAGGCGCGGGAAGCCGCTGCGGGGATGCTCGCCAAGGGCAGCGACCGCTTTGGCAAAACCGAGCTGACGACAGTCGACTTCGCGACCGGCGGGAGCACGCTGGTGCCAGGTTCGGTTGATCGCGTGCTGACCTTCCGCAATGTGCACAATCTTCTGATGATCGACGCAGCGACAGCGGAACGCGTCTTCGCCGCCTTTTATGCCGCCCTCAAACCCGGCGGGATTCTCGGCGTCGTCGATCATCGCATGCCCGAAAGCTTCGACACCGCCCGCGAGAAGAGCAGCGGCTATGTAAAACGCTCGACGGTTATCCGCCTTGCCAAGTCCGCCGGTTTCAAACTGGTTGGTGAAAGCCCGGTCAATGCCAATCCGAAGGATACGCATGACTGGCCCGATGGCGTATGGACGCTGCCCCCTACGTTAAACCTTGGCGATAAGGATCGTGAGCGCTATCTGGCGATCGGCGAGAGCGACCGGATGACCCTGAAATTCCTGAAGCCATGACGCAGGAGCTCTTCAAACTCGAGTATATCTCGGAAGATGCCAACGGAAAGATTCACGGCGGATATAAATCGTCGGGTCTGGGCGCCTACACACACCCGACAAGACCAGACAGTTCGGCTTCGATCAGGCTTTCCATAAAGCCTCCCTGTAACGCCGACGCCCGCTCGCGGCCGCTAACCTAAACCGTGTTACCGCTCGGATCGATTTCAGCGGCGAGGCGTCTAGCCTTTGATGCCGCCTGCGCGTAATCGCGAACTTCCTGATGCCCCGTGGCACCTGACGCGTCGCGGAGCGATTGCGGGAGGAGCGTGCTTGACTGTTGCCATGACCGACGCGGC
>CBFRWL010000019.1:0-16635 GCA_965727025.1 uncultured Sphingomonas sp. | reverse complement strand
TTGGGAGTAAGAATCTACTGTGAAGACAATATCACTCGTGGCTCCGCGGCGATTTGCAATTGTCGGATAGGGATACATATTTTACAATTAATCGGATTTACCCCATGAAATGTTTTCGCGCCAAAAAGGCGAATGTCGCTATATTGGACGCGGGGCCGGGCGTCGCCATCAGCGAAAACCTGGCAGCCGGCGTACTGGAGGAATTATACGGCTTGACTGGCTCGCTCAGCCTCTTGACCGGCGAGCGTGATCAGAATTTCCGATTGGCGGCGGCGGGACGCGACGGCTTCATATTCAAGGTATGGGGGCTGTCGCAGCCGGCCGACGAAGCCGAGTTGCTGGCCGCGACATTGGCGTTCCTCGAGCGCAGCGCTTCCGGTTTGCCTGTTCCGCGGCTCGTTCCGAGCCGCGACGGACGAAGCGTCATCACGTTCATGGATCATGTGGGCAATGAGCGGCGCGCGATCGCCTACACATTTCTGCCGGGCCTGTCGTTGTCGGGGGTTGAGCGAACCATATCGCAGTATTGCCAGTGCGGCACGATGTTGGCCGAGCTGGCGATCACACTGGCAAATTTCTCGCACCCGGCAATGTACCGAACCCTGATCTGGGATCTGCGGCATCTTCCCAGCTTGCAGATGTTGGTGCCGCAGATCGTCGACCTGCCGTTTCGCGAATTCGTGCAGCGCTTCCTGAACGCGTTCGAGAAAGGTGTGATGAACCACCTGGCGCGCGTGCCGCACCAGTTCGTTCATAACGACTTCAATGCCCGCAATATCATCGTCAATGCGGATGACCCTTCGCGCATTGCAGGCATCATCGACTTCGGGGATGCAGTCCACACTGCCCGCGTGATCGATGTCGCGGTCGGCATCATCGGCCAGCTGTCTACCTACGGAACGGCCGAGCTTGCAATGGGCGAATTTGTCGAAGCATATGCGACGGTATCGCCTTTGAGCGGCGAGGAACGCGCGTTGCTTCCTTCGCTGGTTGCTGCCCGGATCGTGCAGAATGTGGTGATGACATCGTGGTATAGGTCGCGGCAGCCTTCAGACGGGCATTTCGCCGCCTTCGACCCTGAATATTTCGAATGGCGCATCGATTTCGCGCGAGGCCTCGCCTCCGGGATGGCGATGTAAATGCGTGCCGCGGCGCGGGATAATCAAATGCAGGAAAGCGGATTATAATGGGCGTTACCGAAAATTACCAAGCGCTGCTCGCGCGCCGCGACCGTGTTCTCTCGCCAAGCTATCGATTGTTCTACGAAGAGCCGCTTCACATCGTTCGCGCCGAAGGCGTGTGGATCTATGACGCTGACGGCCGCCGTTATCTCGACGCTTACAACAATATCCCTGTGGCAGGCCATTGCCACCCCTACATCGTCGAGGAGCTTGCCAAGCAGGCGATGCTCCTTAACACGCATACGCGCTATCTGAACGAACGCCCCGTGGAGCTTGCCGAGCGCCTGCTGGCGACCATGCCTTCGGCGATGGGCTCGGTCATTCTTACAAATTCAGGCAGTGAAGCCAATGATCTCGCCGTTCGCATCAGCCGGATGGTGACGGGGGGCACCGGTGTTATCGTCACTGATTGCGCGTATCATGGCACGTCAGACCTCCTGCAAGGCATGTCGCCCGTCACCGGCCTGCCGACCGGCCCGGATATATTCACCATCGAGGTGCCGCTCGTCATGCGCGATGCCGGAGAGTTCGCCACCATTGTAGAAGGCGCGCTCGATCGGATGCGCGAAGCGGGCGTCAAACCGGCGGCGTTGCTGGTCGATACTATTTTCGGCAGCGATGGCGCGATCGCCGAGCCAGCTGGCTTCCTCAAGGGCGCCATCGCGGCAATCCATCGCGAAGGCGGCTTGTTCATCGCTGATGAGGTGCAGCCCGGATTCGGCCGCACGGGCGCCGGCATGTGGGGCTTTCAGCGGCACGGCATCGTTCCCGATTTCGTAACGATGGGTAAGCCAATGGGGAATGGCTATCCCGTCGCTTCACTTGTTACCCGGCGGGAGATCGCCGAGGCGTTCGCGCGTCGCCAGCGATATTTCAACACGTTTGGCGGGAGCACGGTTTCCTGCGCGGCTGCGCTGGCGACACTGGACGTGATCGAACGAGAGGGCCTCATCGAGAACGCCGCGAAGACCGGGGCTTATCTCAGCGAACGCCTGCAGTCGCTGGTCGATCGCTACGACGTCCTTACCGGCCTTCGTGGTGCCGGCCTGTTCCAGGGTGTCCAGACGCGTTCAGGCGAGATCGCGGGGCGCATCATCAACGGCCTGCGCAGGGCTGGCGTCCTGATCGGCGGTGCAGGGCGTGGCAACGCCGCACTCAAGGTGCGTCCCCCCCTGCCGATCGCACCTGCTGATGTCGATCTTCTGATCCACAGCTTCGATCAGGTTTTGCAGGGCGAATTCAATAACTGAGGAAAATACACAGCTGTTACCCGCCATAGCGAGTTCGAAAGCGCAAGGCTTTGAACTTCTGGCTAATGCTGTGGACGCTAGCCAATCACAGTGCGGTGCGGATCATTGCTCGACGCGTGATCGAGGATTTGACGGCTGCGTCTTGACCGTTCGCTGGCGCAGCCGTTCACGCCAACCCGGTTACGGTTGCGTAACCCCGGCGGATAGCTACCGAACCGTCCGTTACTTGTCCGCGAAGCTTATCTCCAACAAGCCTGTCCAGACCCGATCTGCGGGGAATGGATATTTGGGAAGAGCAAACGGTTCATGCGATATTTCCGGAGAGTGGTTGCAGCCTTGTTATGCGCCACGGCGGTCGCTGGGCATGCGGAAGAAGCCAGGCCGCCGGAAGCGCGCTTCGCCGCGGATACGGCGTCACCGCAGGATATCCTCGTGTTCGGCAGGGGCGAAGCCAAGATCGGCACCGCTGTCGCGGCGAGCGAAGGGACTGTTACCGGAGCGGACCTCCTGGTGCGGCCGCTACTGCGGGTGGCAGAGCTTCTGGAGGCAGTGCCGGGCATGATCGCCGCCCAACATTCCGGCAGCGGCAAGGCCAATCAATATTTCCTGCGCGGGTTCAACCTGGATCACGGATCGGACTTCACAAGCTATATCGATGATGTGCAGATGAACTTCCGCACCCATGGGCACGGCCAGGGTTATCTGGACCTCAATGGCTTGATCCCGGAAATCGTCGGACGGGAGGATTTCCGCAAGGGGCCTTATCGCGCCGATGGGGGCGACTTTGCGCTGGCGGGCGCGGCCTATATGCGGACGATCGAGCGATTCAATACGCCCTGGGTATCGGCTGAGATCGGCTCTTATGGTTCGCGACGGGTCGCGGCCGGCGGATCGGCGAAGCTAGGGGGAGGCGAGCTGACCCTGGTCGGCCAAGGCAAGGTCTATGATGGCCCCTGGCAGGAAGCCGAACATCTCCGTCACCTCTCCGGCTTCGCGAAATATGCGGTTCCCACCGGCCCGGGTGAATTGGAGCTGACGCTGCACGGTTACTACGGCACGTGGCGCCCTACCGAACAGATTCCGGAGCGGATCATCGGCTCCGCGGTCTGCCCGAATGTTTTCTGCTCACCCGATCCCAGCGCACGCGGCAAGACCGCCCGGTTCATCGGCAATGTCCGGCTCAGCGGCGACGGCTACAGGGCCAATGCCTACGCGCAATATTATAATTGGTGGATGTATTCGAACCCGGCCTACGCCAGTGCCGATCCGGCGAGCTATGGCAGGAGCGCGCAGATCCGTCAGTTCGACAAGCGTTGGATCTTCGGCTTGAAAGGCGAGAAGAACTGGAAGCTGGGCGATGCATTGAAGCTGACCCTCGGCACCGAGGATCGCTATGACGATATTGGCGACGTCGGCGTTTATCACACCGAAGATCGCGTATTTGTGAGCAGCTTCGGCGCCTATGCCGTCAAGGAAGCATCGGCCTCGCTCTATGGGGAGGCATCGCTGGAGCCCGTGAAAGGGCTTCGCCTGACCGGCGGATTGCGCGGCGACTATTATAGCTATGACGTCGTGGCGAAGGACCTCCAAGCTGCGGCCTTGGGCGAAGGCCAGGGCCACGATGCGATCCTGTCACCGAAGGCGGCAGTGGCGTACCGGCTGTCCCCAGCATTTGAAGTGTACGGAAACTGGGGCAGAGGCTTCCATTCCAATGACGTCCGAGGCGCCGTCACGGCCACGCCGGTCCCTGTACTCGTGCGCGGAGAGGGCAAGGAACTGGGGGTGCGCTTCCAGCGGCCGGGTCTAACCTTCACGGTCACCCATTGGTGGCTCGGTCTTGGCAGCGAGCTCAAGTTCGTCGGTGATTCCAATGCGGTCGAGCCGACCGGCGCGTCGCGGCGGCGCGGCTATGAATTCGTTGCTTTCTGGCGGCCGCTGCCGTGGCTCGCCGTCGATGCCAATTATACGACCAGCCACGCACGCTATGACAATGGAGACCATATTCCAAACGCCTTCGAGAATGCCGGCCAGATCGGGATTTCCGCCGTCTTTCCGGAATTCGAGGGTAGCGTCCGCTTCCGGCATCTGGGCCCCTATCCGCTGATAGAGGACAATAGCCAGCGCGATAAAGGCAGCAACATCGTCAACGTCCGCGCGGCGTGGAAACCCAAGCCCTTCGAGCTTTATGCCGAGATGCTCAATGTCTTCGACAGCCGGGATAAGGACATCACCTATTATTACGAATCCTACGTCCCGGCATTTGATGCTTCGCCGGTTGAGGGACGCCTCAGCAGGGTTGTCGAGCCACGGACGTTGCGGGCCGGCATGAAATACAGCTTCTAGACACAGATCCGACAGACCATGGCATCCGCTCTCATCCCGATTTGCCCGTCACCGCTACAGGATTCAAAGATATGATCCTCGGCCCACCTTTCCGTTCGCTGTTGGCCGACGCATCGTCCCAGTCAGCCGCCACGTTAAATTCACGCGCACGCTCCGCTGTCGCCTTAGCGAACCGTTTCAAACTATGCGGTCATCGCGGATTGTTTTGTCCGCTGTCACGGTCTGAGGGTCAATTACCATCGATGTTCGCCCGAGCACCACATTCGCGCCGGCATCGGCAGATTATCAGTGGTGCGCCAATCCAACAGGAGGAACAGTAGGATGTCCGTCCAAGACTTCGGCAACTGGCTTTACGAAACCCCGCTCAGTACGTTCATTCGCGATGTCACCTGGCTCATTCCGGCAGTTCAGAGCATCCACATTCTTGCGATCGCGGTGGTGGTCGGATCGGCGCTCGTCTCCGATCTGCGCCTTGCGGGCGTGCTCGCAATCGAAGAAACTCCGGCCACGGTCGTTCGTCGTTATTTGCCATGGATGTGGGCCGCGTTGGTCGTACTTCTGCTCACAGGCCTCGTCCTGGTGTTGGCGGAGCCGGACCGCACGATCGCCAACGCTGTCTTCTGGACCAAGATGGGCCTGGTTCTGACGGCGTTTGCACTCACCTTATTCTTCAGGAAACCGTTGTTGAGTCCGCATTTCCGGGTGGAGCATGCGAGGTGGTGGGCAGCGACGAAGCCCGCTGCCTGGATTTCCCTGGCGGTCTGGGTTGCGGTCATCTTCTGCGGCCGCTGGATCGCCTATTCCTAATCGACCGTTTGTTTCGATCGCTCAATCCTCAAAAAGGGGGACTGCCATGTCTTTGGAAACCCTGTTTCAGCAACTTTATGACTCCCCGCTTTCTGCCTCGATCCGTGAGAATAATGAGGCGTTTCCATGGATCGAGTCCTTGCACGTTCTCGCGCTTACGCTCGTCTTCGGCACGATCAGCATCGTCGACCTTCGCCTGATCGGCTACCCCTCGCATCGGCGCGGCGCCCGGCAGCTCATCATAGACCTTCTGCCTTTTACCTGGGCCGCCTTCGCGATGGCCGTCGTGACCGGCAGCTTGCTGTTCGCATCCAATGCCGTGGCCTATTCGCACAACAGCCAGTTTCAGTGGAAAATGCTTGCGATCGTTGCGGCTGGGGCCAACATGGCGTTTTTCCACCTGACGGCCTACCGCCGGATTGTCGATTGGGACGACGCGCTCCCTCCGCCGCTGGCCGCCCGCATCGCCGGTCTGACATCATTGGGGTTATGGATGTTGGTGATCTTTCTGGGCCGCTGGATCGGCTTCACCTTGTCGGTATTCTCATGAAAAGGGCCGTAGCTATCATCGCTGCAGGCGCCGGGCGCCGCCTGTTTGCGGCAAGCCTTTTTGCGTTGATTGCGATATCACTCCAGGGCTGCGGCTCCAACCCCACACCAGCCGCCAATACCACTCCCGATACAGCCAGCCCCCCGTTTAAACCGGTGGCGAGCATCAGGGAATTAATGGATTCGACGGTCGATCCGGCAGCCGACGGTCTCTGGGATGCGGTCAGCACGACCGTCACCTATGCCGGTATCGACAAACGCGAACCACGCACGGACGAGGAATGGCGCGTGGTTCGCCGCCATGCCATCACTTTGGCTGAGGCGATGAATCTCGTGATCATGGATGGTCGTCATGCCGCGCCGCCTGGTACCAAGGCCGGGCTGGGCGAGCTTACGCCTGCACAAATCGACGCAAAGATAGCTGCCAATCGGACCGAATTCTATTCGTTCGCAGGAGGGGTGCGGGATAATGCGCTCCAAGCGCTCCAGGCGATCGACCGCAAGGACGCCAAGACGCTGTTCAAAATTGGCGGCGACATCGACGCGACGTGCGAGGGGTGCCATGTTACCTTCTGGTATCCCAACTCCCCGCGCCCTGCCAACTGACCATTCTCGCCAGGGGCTCGACAGCAAATGACTGGCTCGCGAAGCCGTCATCCGGTTGGATGCTGACCCAGGAGTGAGAGCGTGCTTGAAAGAGGCGGCATCGGCCCGCTCCCCGCCCAACCTCCCGATCCTGTCGAATTCTGAGGTGAGTTTGGGCGGGGAGCGGGCCGGTGCCGCCTTCGAACAAAGCGTGATAGAGCGCTTTTTCAAACAGGTTCTCAGCGTTCTATAAAATGCGCAGGGATTTACATGGATTCCACTTCAGCAAGCCACCGATCTGCCTCTTCATAGGTGCCGAAAATCTCGCAGACATCGAAGTCGACTAGCGTTCTGCGAACCTGCATACGAAGTAGCGCGCTGGGAATGATCATCGCGTTCCGCCTTATCGGAAAATCGCGACAGATAGTCACAAACTGGCTGGCAATCTCCGCTACCTCTTGTGATTGAGTTGGCCAATCAGCGCAGTCATCGAGCAACGTAAACGGTCCTCCCACGCTGGCGCTTTCCAGTGCCGAACGAAAGGCTTTCAGACCCTCACGCGCGATTTGCTCGCTCCAAAAACCGGTGTAACGGATGTGAATCCGGCGCCGATCTGCGTCGAAATCATGTCTGAAAAAGGGGGTCAGGTCTCCCGCCCCACCCTGGCGAGAAAACGGGTCTGGATTTCCGCTGGTCATTGATGGCCCATGCCCTGGCTGCAGATGAACTCAAACAATTTCAATGTCGGCGCATATAAACGCCGCGCGTTGACGATGTCACTCCTTCGCTGCCAATTGTCGGCCGACCTCAAGTCATTCTCTCATCAAGCTCGGGTCTGATGTGGCGCAATGCACCCAAGGCTACGCCGCGCGTTTCGGGCATGATGCCGTCGTTGGCGTTGGGCGGATCAGATTTAACATCTCCTTTAGGTGGAAAGCGTCCGTAAAAAGACTCCAGAATACGCAGTCGATGTGGTGAAGGAAGGCCGCATCGTCGAAGTGAAGCGTCGGCAGGCCACTATTGAACAACGACCCGGAAACCTTGCGCGTTCCGGGCTATTGTGGGCGGGGATTTTAGCGGCCACCGACAGGCACGCGCAGGGTTAGTCCGTAGGTCGCAGGCGGGCCGTAGATTGAAGTCACGCCGAGGATGCCAAGGTTCAGGGCATAGGCGCGGTACGCTTTGTTGAACACATTGCGTCCCCAGGCGGTCAGCGAAATCCCGGTCGCTTCGTGACGGTAAGTCAGCGATGCGTTGGTTATGTTATAGGCTTTCTGGAGGGAGCCCAGTCCATTGGTTACTTCGAGGAACTGGTCATCATACCAGACGCCATCGACCTGCGCTGCGACGTTGCCGCCGCCGATGTCGAAATTGTAGCGCAGCAGGTAGTTGAAGCTGAACCGCGGCGCATTGGGGAACTTTGCGTTTTTGATCGTGGTCTGCGGGAAGGTGCAGGTGAACACGCCCCCATTGTTCTGACAATATTGGGAGTCCGGTGCGCCCGGGAACACTTCTGGCGCTGTCTGCTGCAATGTGGCGGGGATGCTGTCGACCTTCGAGGTCTGCCACGTAGCGCCGAAAACAGAGTCAAAGTTCTTCGAGGGCGACCAGAATGCTTCCAGTTCCGCTCCGGTCGAGGTGGCGTTGCTGTTGAACACGTGCGGAACCCCGCCGGCCAGCGAAAACGCCTGATAATCGTCGTAGATATAGTGAAATACCGTGCCGTTGAGCCGCAAGCTACGGCCGAGCAGGGTGCTCTTGAAGCCCGCCTCGAAGCTGTTGAGCGTTTCCGGCCGGTGCTGGAAGTCCCGTGGATCGATGTTCGACGACAGTGACCAGTTGCCGCCTTTGATGCCGCGATTCCACGAAGCGAACAGCAGCGTATCGGGAGTGGCCTGATAATTGAGGGAAACGCGGGCGGCCCAGTCGCCATAATGTTCCCGGTTCACACCTGGAACCACTGCGGCAAGGTCCTTGTCGGTGAATAAGACTACCGGGTCGGGTTGCGGCGCAAAGGTGGGATCGCTCAGCACGTTTACATAGTCGATCGACTTGTTGTCCTTGGAATAACGCCCGCCAAGCGTCAGCGAGAGCTTGTCGGTAAGCTGAACGTCGCCCTGAGCGAAAACCGACCAGTTCTTGGACTTGATCTTGTAGAGCTGATCCACGGTTGGCACGGAGAAGCCGCCGTTGCCGGCAATGGCCAGATCAACGATTGGCGCCCCGGTAACGGCGTGATGACCATCATATTTCATGTCGAGATAATATGCCCCGGCCTGCCATTTGAGTTTGTCCGTCTCGCCGGACAGCCGAAGTTCCTGGGAGAATTGATGGAATTTGACTCCGGTATCGACGTTGACGATCAGCAAGGGCAGGGCGTCGCCGTCCTCGGAATAGGACTTGTCCATCGCCAGATAGTTGGTGATCGCCGTCAGTTTGGCCACACCCAGATTCCAGTCCAGCTGGCCCTGGTAACTATTCATCACGCGATCGAGATTGCCGCGCCGTTCGCCGAAGTGTTCCCAGGGCGAAGCCGCCGCGCCGGTAATTCCGTTGATCACGCCGTTCTGAGCGTCGCTCAAACCCGCTGCGTTGGTGTCGCAGAAGCCATTGGCGAGGAAATTGCAGTTCTCGAACACATAGCCGCCGGTTGCGACATGGTTGTCTTCGGAATGCTTGTACCAGAGGCTGAGCGTCGCTTCGGTCGAGAGGTCCGCCTGCAGGTTGAGGCGCGCGGCCCAGCCATTCTTGCCGCCAAGGTCTTGCCCGCTCCCTGGTAGGATGCCGAAGCCCAGCGCCGTCGCATCGGTATCGCGCGACTTGATATATCCGTCGGCCTTCTCCACCCGCGCGGCGGCGCGGAATCGGATGCCTTCGGCCAACCGCCCGCCGAGCGCGCCTTCGAGCGACCAGTCGTTGAAGCGGCCATATTCGCCCTGCGCATATCCGTTAAACTCGTCCTTGCTGGCGTCCTCGCTCAGATAATGAATAAGGCCGCCGGTCGCGTTCCGGCCGAACAACGTGCCTTGCGGACCGCGCAGCACCTCGACCCGCTTGATGTCGAAGAGCTGCCCGGAAATGGCGTTCATCGAAGCGACATAGGCGTTGTCCTGATAGACAGCGACGGGTGCTTCCAGGTTATCGGTGAAGTTGCTCTGCGAAATGCCGCGCAGGCTGAAGATGGTCAGATTGGGCGACCAGGCATTGACCCGCAAGGACGGGATTTGCTGCGTGATCTGGGTCGTATCGGTGATGCCGAGGCGGTCGATTTGTTCGCCGCTGAAGGCAGTCATGGAAATCGGTACCTTCTGTAGGCTTTCGCTACGCTTGTTGGCGGTGACGACAATTTCTCCGAGCGGAGCTTCGTCAGCCGGCTGTCCTGTAGCGGCAGGTGCGGCCTCCTGCGCAGCACCCAGCGCAGGAAAGCCGATCGCCGTTGTGGCGAGCAACAAGCCAATATGCCCCATCGCGCGGTAATCGACTCGCATTGTTGTAGCTCCCCAAACCGTGAGACCCCTGTTGCGCTCCCCGTTTGATATCTCGCAGGAACACTTGTCAGCGGGTTATCTCACAGTTTACAGTGATTGGCAATCGCGCTATATTGTTGCTAAATAACAACAGTCAGTCCAGCATCGAGCAGCGTGAATGGCAGTCCGGCCCAGTGATGATTTTGTCCGACAAAGCATTGATAAACAATACTAATGTATAATGGTCGCGATCCGAATTGTAGGCGTATACAAAACAGATATGGCTTAAACGGCAGGATTGTTTAGTTTTCGTGAGAAAGATAAATTGGCAGGGTGCCGGTTGGCTGATTCGCGGGAACGAAGGGAGAATTGATGTCTGAGATTGCCAACCCGGTTTCCTTTCCCCGTTCCACAGGCGCTCTATCCCTCGTGACGCCGCATGAGTTGGCCGCGCGCGCGCGCGCGATGGTTCAGACCCTGCGCGAGCGCGAAGCGGCAGCTGTTGCGGCCCGTCAAATATCTCGAGAAACCATTGCCGATCTGCAGGAGGCGGGGTTCTTCAAGGTGCTCCAGCCCAAACGTCACGGCGGCTATGAGATGTCTCCGGCGGTCTATTGCGAAATCGCCCGGACGCTTGCCGAAGGCTGCATGGGGACGGCCTGGGTTTACGGCGTGGTCGCCGTTCATAACTGGCAGCTGGCTTTGTTTGATCCGCAAGCGGCGGAGGATGTCTGGGGCGCCGATCCTTCGGTGCTGATCAGTTCATCCTACATGCCGACGGGTAAGGCCACCAAGGTTGAAGGCGGATATCGTTTCAGCGGTCGCTGGGCCTTCTCGAGCGGTTCCGAACATTGCCAATGGGTGATATTGGGCGGCAACATGGTTGCCGAGGATGGCGACGGGCAGCCCGAACCCTACAACTTCCTGCTGCCGCGCAGCGATTATGCGATCATCGATACCTGGCACACCATGGGTCTTTGCCCCACCGGCAGCAACGACATCGTGGTCGACAATGCCTTTGTGCCGGCGCACCGTGTCATCCGCGAACGCGACATGTACAATCTTGCTTGTCCCGGCCACGTGCTCAACAAGAGCGATCTTTATCGCATTCCCTTTGCCCAACTCTTCAACCGTACGGTTTCGACGACCTCGCTTGGCGCGCTGCGCCGGGCGCTGGATGTGTTCGTTGAAGCGACGCGGCAGAAGCGAGCGACCTACACGGGCCTGCGGCTTGCCGGCGACACAACGATCCAGGAAGCCGTGGCGGACGTCATGCTGACGCTAAACGATCTCGAGCTGCGTTTGTCGAGCGACCTCGCGGAACTTGAAACCCGTGCCGCGAGCGGCGACTGGCCGATCGAGCGGCGCGCGCAGCTGGGCCATCATACCACTGCCATGGTTTCGCGCTGTGTAGAGGCGATTGACAAGCTGATGCTGTTTTCCGGCGGCAAGGCCATCTACACAGGAAACGTGATTCAACGGGCCTTCCTGGACATTCATTGCGCCCGTGCCCACGTTGCCAATAATCCCTTTCCCTATGCTCGCAACGTCGGCGGGCTTGCCTTCGGGTTCGACAATGGCTGCACGGATCTGTGATCGGGTGCGGTGCCCAACAGCTGGTCCAGCGCTACGGGCTCCGCTCCGCTCGTCAGATCGCGGAAGCCAGTCCCAGCCCTCCGCTCTGGTTCCCCCGCGCCTCGGCCTGCATCTCGCTCCGCACGAAATCGACAAAGGCCCGGACCTTCGACAGTGCGAAGTTCCCGCGAGGAAAGATGATGTGCAGCGGAATACTCTCGCTGACCGTGCCATCCAGTAAGGATTCCAGCTGATTCGACTTGATATCTTCCTCGACGAGGAAGCGGGGAAGATAACTCACGCCCAGCCCCTCCAGCGTCGCCTCGCGCGCCATACGCACCGAGTTGCTCGTCAGCGGGCCACGATTGACCGCAACCGTTACATCGTCAGACAGGCGCCATTCGCCGACCTTGGACAGGTGAGTTTCGACGATGCAGGTGTGGTCCTTCAGGTCATTGGGCGTCGATGGCCAGCCTGCGCGCGCCAGATAGTCCGGCGCAGCGACAAGTGCCATGGGATAGGTCCGCAACTGTATCGATTCCAGGCTCGCGTCGAACGGGTCGCCCATCCAGAAGGCGACGTCGAAGCGTCCCTTCAACATGTCGACCTTGCTGTCCGAGAGATTGAGGAACAGCCGGACGTCGGGATAGGTCTTGAGAAACCGCGGAATAATCGAGGTGAGATCGAAGAGCGAAGACACGACAGGCGCATTCACCTTCAATTCGCCGCGCGGTTTGGAAACCATTCCGCTGATGATCTGGTTTGCTTCGTTCACCTCGTCGACGATGCGGGAGCAGCGCGCATACATTTCCCGGCCCGCGGGAGTCAGCGTGACTGAACGGGTGGTGCGATCGAGCAAGCGAACGCCAATGCTTTGTTCCAGCTTGGCGATCTGGCGACTGACGGCCGCTTTCGAATAGCCGAGCAGCTTGGCGGCGTTTGAAAAGCCGCCGCTGCTGACGACGGCGGCGAACGACATCATCGCCATGACATTGCCCAGGTCTGGTTTGTCTTCCATTCTCTCTCCGTGTTTCAGGCGCGATGGTGTGTCAATCCAAAGGGTTTTGCCAAGTGACGGCGATCCCACTTCGACGCATCCCATAATTGTTACGTAATCGCAAAAATGATAGCAATATTACAACAACTGTTGCGTTTTGTTCGACTTTGCGCAAGGTCTTTGACAGACATGGGCCGCGATTCGAAGCGCGGTAAATCGGGAGATTATCATGGCCACGCAGCAAACTCAGGCCGCACAAATGGACCAGCGCAGCCAATTTCATCCGTTCACTTCAATAAACGACCTCAAGGCGGAGGGCCCTACGGTCATGGTCTCCGGCTCCGGGATTCGGGTGCGCGATGTGAACGGCAAGGAATATCTCGACGGAATGGCTGGCCTGTGGTGCGTCAACCTCGGCTATGGCCGCAAGGAAATCTCCGACGCGATCGCCCGGCAGAGCGAGCGCCTCTCCTTTTTTCATACCTTCAACGGGATGAGCAGCGATGTCGTCGCCGAGTGTGCCGAAGCGCTGTTGGCGCGCGCACCCGTGCCGATGTCGCGCGTTTTCTTCGGTGCATCGGGCAGCGATGCCAATGAAACGCAACTCAAATTGATCTGGGTCTACAACAATTTGCGCGGCAAGCCTGAAAAGAAGAAGGTGATCGCTCGCTGGAACGCCTATCATGGTTCGGGCGTGGCTACTGCCAGCTTGACCGGGCTGCCGGGTATGCACAACTTGTTCGATCTTCCCAAGGGGCCGATCTTGCATGTCAGCGCACCTTATTACTATCGCAATGCTCCGGACGGAATGTCCGAACGGGATTTCTCTCGCCAGCTGGCAAAGGAGCTGGAGGATCTGATCGAACGGGAAGGCGGGGATACCATTGCCGCCTTCTTCGCGGAGGCCGTAATGGGGGCGGGCGGATTGATCCCGCCACCGGAAGGCTATTTCGAGGAAATAACCCCGATCCTGAAGAAACACGATATTCTGTTTGTAGCGGACGAAGTGGTTTCCGGCTTCGGGCGGCTTGGCACCTATTGGGGCAGCCAGACCTATGGCTACGAACCTGATCTCATCACGTCTGCCAAGGGTGTTACCTCGGGTTATTTCCCGATGTCGGCGGTGCTCATTTCACCCAAGGTGTGGGATGTTCTTGAAGCCAATGCCGATAAAGTGGGCGTCTTCGGCCATGGTTACACCTATTCAGCGCATCCGGTCGGTGCCGCGGCGGCTCTGACGGTGTTGAAACTGATCGACGAACTCAAGGTGGTCGAAAATGTCGCTGACGTGGGGTCTTACATGCTACAGGCACTGCGCGATCGGCTGGGCCAGCATCCGCATGTCGGCGATATCCGCGGCAAGGGCCTGATGCTGGGCATCGAATTGATGAAGGATCGCGAAACCAAGGAAATTTTCCCCATGGCCAACCGCACTGGCAGACAGGTTCTGAAGGCGTCCGCTGAACGCGGTTTGATCACCCGTGCGTTGGGCGATACGCTGGTGTTCGCGCCGCCCTTGATACTCAAGCGGGCCGAAGCGGACGAGATTGTCGACAAGTTTGCGCTGGCCGTCAACGACGTGCTGAAAGCCTGATCCGCAGCGCCTTGGCGCGGGGCCGAATGGCTGACACGGCAACATTGGAGGGGTCATGGAGCTGAATACCGCAATCGCCGGCCTGGCGGTCGCAGAACAAGGTGCCGCACGTCTCACCCGTGGCGGCCTGATCAGTGCGATCCTTGTTGGCCTGGTGGGCGCGCTGGTGATTTTCATCACCCCCGGCTTTCTGGCCGTCATCGCTCAGAAAACTGGCTTCGACAACGACGAGCTGGGCTATCTTGCGGCCTTGGACATCAACGCCATGGCTGTCACCGTAGGTCTCAGCACCTTCGCTCTTGCGAGAGTGCCGTGGCGGATCGCGGTCGCGCTGGGTCTGGCGCTGATCATTGTGGGCAACCTGCTCACGGCAGCCGTGGTCAGCTTTCCGGCCATGGCCGCCGCCCGAATTGTCGCCGGAGCGGGGGAGGGCGTCGCGATCGGTTTCGCCTTTGCGGCGCTGGGGCGGGCGTCCAATCCCGACCGCGCCTTTTCGATCTACCTGGTCGTGGGCGCGCTGCTCAGCTCGGCCTTTCTCTATGCGCTGCCTGCAATTCAGGCCGCCGTAACCCCATCGGCACTGTTCTTGATTGTCGCCGCACTCAACGCTCTCGTCATGCTATCGCTGTTCGCGTTTCCGGATGGAAGCAAGGATGAGCCCGATATCTTTGCCGGCGCTGGCAAGCTTGATATGCGCTACGCGTCGGGCGCACTGTTGGGGGTGTTCCTGCTATTCTTCGCGATGGGCGGCATGTGGAGCTATTCGGAACGGATTGGCATGGCCAGCCTGCTCTCAGCGGATGTTATCGCCAAGGGCTTGTCGATCGGCACGATTGCGGGGGTGGTGGGTGCCGGGCTGGCCGGTGTCCTACCGCGTCGCTGGGGCCGGTCCTGGCCACTGGTCGTCACGGCGATCACCGGGGTCGCCAGCTTTCTGATGTATCGCGGCCAGGTGGTGCCGAACAACTTCATCGTTGCGACGGTGCTGATGATGTTCAGCTGGAATTTTGCCCAGCCGCTGCTGTCGGGTATCTGCTCGGAGGCCTGTGGCCGCGGGCGCGTGGTCTGCGCGATGGGCTCGATCCAGACATTTGGGACCGGCCTGGGCCCCGCTGCGGCCGCCGCGACACTGGTGACCGGCTCATTCTCGGTGATGATCTATTCCGCAGCGGTCGTTCTGGCATTGAGCGTCGCCGTGACGATCTTCACGATCAGGCGCGGCCAGCGCCCCGCCTGATCCGGACGGGTGCCAGCATCCGCTTGCTTGCCTTATCCGATTTGCTTGGCGTACCCGTACAACGTGATGTTACGGGTCCAGCCATGGGCCTCATACATTGCTTGTGCCGCAAGATTGGTCCTGGCTGTCTGCAAAGTGATGCGCAGCGCGCCCGCCTGGGTCGCAAATGCTTCAGCTTGTCTTAGCAGGGCTTTTCCCGCCCCGGCGGCACGTTCGGGTGGCGTGACGAACAGGTCGTTGAGAATGCATATCGGTCCCGCAAATACCGAGCAGAAGCCAGGATAGATCTGGCAGAAGCCGATCATCCGGGCGTCTTTCTCCGCGACAAAAATTGTCGATTGAGCGTTCGCCAGGCGTTCTGAAATGAACCGGAGCGCCTGATCTGGATCTGGCGGCATACCGTAGAACTGACGATAGGCATCGAACAGCACCGATACTTCGGCCGCATCGTCGAGTGTTGCTTGTCTTATGGAAACCATCATCACCAACCTATGTTGATCGCTCGCGCCGGAAACGCTTCCTCTGGTTGCTCCTGCTTCCTGGCTACAGGAACACGGCGCGCGACAAGCCACCATCGACGGCGATCGATTCCCCAGTCACGCCGCTGCCCAGCTTCGAACAGAGGAAAACGATCGGATCGGCGACTTCCTCGACCTCGAGCATGCGTTTGAGCGCTGCCGGGTCTCCCGCCTCGCGCGCGATGATGGCGTCGACGGTCGTGCCTTCCTCTGCCGCCATTTCTGCGAACCATTCTTCTATGTGCTCGGTTCGGGTGACGCCAGGATGGATGATATTTACGGTGATTCCATCGCGCCCGACTTCATCGGACAAAGTCTTGGTGAAATGAACCAGCGCGGTATTGCGCATGCCCGACAAAGCCTCGGTGCAGCGGGCCGTCAGACCGCCGACATTGACGATGCGCCCCCAGCCGGCCTGGCGCATGTGCGGCACGCAGGCTTTGGCGGTGCGAAAATAGCCGAACAATTTGGTGTTGATGTCGAGCATCAATGCGGTTTCGTCCGCTAGTTCGATTGCATTGCGGACCAGGCC
>CBFRWL010000018.1:0-16862 GCA_965727025.1 uncultured Sphingomonas sp. | reverse complement strand
TGCAGCACGGCCTGCCATACGCCGAGGCCATCGTGACGGAGCTTCGCGATGAAATCGCGGCGGACGATGGTCGAGCGGTGGAGGCGGATGAACTGTTCGGGATCAAGCCGCCGTTCGAGCTCGCTGATGGTCTGGTGCAGGAGGTAGCTGCGCTGGCCGATCCAGAGCCGCATATAATCGCGCTCGGCTTCGATGCGATCGATCTCGGTTGCGGCGATGCGGATCATTTCCGCGCGATGCGGGATCCAGAATTCGCTGGTCCAACGTGCCTTCAGTTCGTCAGCCGGATGCTGCCGGCGTTTTTCCTGAACCCGCGCGACCGCCTTGGCAAGCCGCTCGGGATTGACCGGCTTGAGCAAATAATCGACCGCCGCGACATCGAAAGCCGCCACCGCGAACTGGTCGAACGCGGTGCAGAAGATCACCGCAGGCCGCGCGTCGAGCTGCTCCAGGGCGGAAGCGACCTCGATCCCGGTCAGCCCAGGCATCGCAATATCGAGCAGCAGCAGATCGGGCGACAGCGCTTCGACGAGCCGCAACGCTGCTTCGCCATCATTGGCGGTGCCCAGCAGGGCAATGTCCTCGATCCCTGCGCAGAGGATCTGCAGCCGCTCGACCGCGAGCGGTTCGTCGTCGACGATCAGCGTTCGAAGTGCGCGCTCAGCAGCCATGGATCGGCATCGTCAGCGTGACCCTGAAGCCGCCCCCTGGCAGCGGCCCCCATCGACAGCTTGCGCGATCGCCGAAGCGCGCGGCAAGCCGGTCGCGAACATTGGCAAGCCCGACCCCGGTTCCTTGCTCCTCGGCACGAACATCGCCGGGCTCGCCGTCATTTTCCACTGTCAGCACGAGACCACCGGAATCCTCGAACGCGGAAAGCGCGATCGTGACCGGCCGGCGGTTGCGTGCGACGCCATATTTGACTGCATTCTCGACCAGCGGCTGCAGGAGCAACCCCGGCACGCACGCGTTACGCAGCCTCTCCGGCAGGTCGACCTTGACCAGCAGGCGATCGGGGAAACGAACTCCCTCGATGTCGAGATAAAGACGCTGGAGCTGGATCTCGGCGGAGAGCGGCACATCCTCGGTGGGATCGCCGCTCAGGCTGGTGCGAAAAAAGTTCGAAAGGTTGAGGATCATCCGTTCGGCTTCTTCCCGCTTTCCGGTCATCACCAGCGAGGAAAGGGAATTCAGCGTGTTGAACAGGAAATGCGGGTTCACCTGGTAGCGCAGTGCGCGCAGTTCGGCGGCCTGGGCTGCCCCGCGAAGCTGGGCAGTGCGGCGTTCGAGCATCTGCGCCTCCGCTGCATAGCATAGCGCCAGGTAAAGCGCGGCCCAGGCGATGAAGAAGAAATAGCCATTGGCCGAATTGTCAGCGATCGCCTGGATGGGCGTCATCTGCTCATCGTCCGAATGTGGCGAACCCACCTGGATCATCGTCACCTGCGGCGGTTCGGGCGGAGCCGGTGGTTCCGGAACGGCGTTCGACTCTGTATCCGTGTCGGAAAACTCTGGCCGAGTGGGCCGATGCGGCGCCGAGCGCACGACCACCTTGGTGACCTTGTGCTCCTGCTTATGCTTCTGGTCGATATCGTCGAAGGCATACCAGTTCGCGGCGGAATAAATGATTGCTGCCGGGATCGCGAGCAAAGCCGCCGCCAACGCTGCGTGCCGAAGCCCGCGATTCTGCCACGGCCGCAGCAGCCGATAGAAGATCCAGGTAACCGCCATGCTCGCGAGCGCCACGGCGGCACGACGCCACATCATCTCGATCTGGTCGCCGGGCCACAAGACCAGCGCACGCAACGTCACGATCGCAAAATAGAACAGCCAGAATCCGGCGATCGAAATCAGCACGGGCCGCGGCGGCAGCGTACGCGCGCCGGGTGCTCCATTTTCAAACTCCATGATATTCAATAACTCGCATCGAGCGATGACCGCAGCCCTTGCAATGATGTTTATCGAACACCGATGTAAGTTGGTCGAAAGGGAGCGGACTCGGGGTCAGTCGCTCGCCCGCCGTAACAATCATAGCGGCCGGATGAGCTTTATCGCGACGGCGATCCACTCCGGATCGGTAACGATCTGTTGGCGAGACCCGGCACCGGGCGGAAGGATCAGCAACTTGCCTGCCTCGCGACCGATCATGCGCCCGAACAGAAACCGTCCCCCTGGGCGCGGAACAAGAATGTCGCGGTTGAGCGCGGAGCCGAATTTCGCCGGCGTCAGGCGCTCGCACCAGATCTCGTCGCGCGTGCGATAATCGCCGATCCCGCCTTCGACCAGAACCGCAATCAACTCGGGCCGCGCCTGTGCCGGAACGACGACGGCCGGCCGGCGCGGCGCGATGGCTTCGCCCGCATTCAAAATCGCTGCGACCGGCACGTCCGGGCGCTCGGGCAGCCGCACGAGATTGGCGGCTTCGACATCAAGGGCCTGGGCAATCCGATTGAGCCATCCTACGGACACCGTGCGCGCGCCCGTTTCCAGCCGTCCAATGGTCTGCGGAGTGGTTTTCGGTTTGCAGCGATCGGCGACATCCTGGAGGGTCAAACCCTTGGCGCGCCGGACCTCGCGGATACAGGTAATCATGGATCATCCCCCGCACGCGGATCGCGAACCGATCCGGTTAGCGATTGTCTTACATCCTCTCCGAACTGGCAAGCCAGACAATGTGGGACCTGGTGTGCCGATCCCATGAACACGTATGCCACAGGGAGAGTAGCCGGTTGAAGCTTCGTGCGGTTGAGCTAAGAACCTCGAAAGGGGGCGACGGGAGAAGGAAGCGATTCTATGAGATATACTGGCATCGGCGGCTTTATTGCGCTCTCGCTCGCGGCCGCTGCGCCGGCGGCCCTTCCGGTGGGCGCGAGCGCGCCGAATTTCGATACCCAGGTCAGCCTCGCGGGAAAAGCCATGCCGTTCTCGCTCAAGCAGGCGCTCAGCAAAGGCCCGGTGGTGCTTTATTTCTACCCGGCCGCTTTCACCAAGGGTTGTACGATCGAGGCGCATGATTTTGCGGAGGCGACCGACGATTTCAAAAAGCTCGGCGCCACGGTGATCGGAATGTCCGCTGATCCCATCGACGTTCTCAACAAATTCTCGGTCTCGGAATGCCGTAACAAATTCGCGGTCGGCTCGGCTACGCCGGCGACGATCAAAGCCTACGATGTCGTGCTGCCGCAGAAGCCGGAGCGTTCGAACCGCACATCCTATGTGATCGCGCCCAATGGCAAGATTATCTTCGCTTATTCGGCACCCGATCCGGCAGGGCATGTCTCCGGGACGATGAATGCGGTCAAAGGTTGGCGCACCAAGCGCCGGGCAGGGTAACGGACGCGACATGCCGGACCGCTCGTTGCGGCGATACCGTTCATAAGTTGAGCACGATTATGCTATATGACGGCCAGTAATTGGCTTTGTTGTGTGCGGAGCGTGCCGTGTTTCAGGAAATCAGGACGGCGTTCGATCGACTGACCGGCAAGCCCGGCAAGGACCTTCGCCAGGAGGTACTTGATCGTTATCCCCCCGATCAGCTCTTTTGCTCGCGCCCTTTCAAATGGTTCGAGGTATCGCGCGGGAAGGAAGAAGGCGAGGTTTTCGCCTGCTGCCCGAATTGGCTGCCCAAGCCGATGGGCAATCTCACCCGCGAATCGGTCGACGAGGTGTGGAACGGCAAGGCGGCGCAGGATCTGCGCAAGAGCATGCTCAATGGTTCGCTGAAATATTGCAACGCGCGCAATTGCCCGCATCTTCAAGATATTTCCGAGCCCGTGCAGCGGATCAAGGATGTTACCGATCCCGATCTGCTTCACGCGCTGCGTTACAAGCTGACCAAGCTCCCCTACGGGCCGCGCGAGATCAACTGCTCCTATGACAGATCCTGCAATCTTTCCTGTCCCAGCTGCAGGACGAGCGTGATCATGGAGCATGCGCGCGGCGCCGAAATTCTCGATATCCAGCGCAAGATCAACGATACCGCGCTCAAGGATGCGACCCGGCTTTACATCACCGGCTCCGGCGATCCGTTCGGCAGCCCCTTTTTCCGCGATTGGCTGCACAGCATGCGGCGTTCGGATATGCCGAACATGCAGCAGATTCACCTCCATTCGAACGGCCAGCTCTGGACCGAACGGACCTGGAACCTCATCCCCGCCGAGATTCGCGAGCTGATCACGTCGGCCGACATCTCGATCGATGCGTCGCGGCCGGAAACCTATGCGATCAATCGGCGCGGCGGGGAATTCGAACGGCTGCTCCGAAATCTCGAGTTCATTGGCAGCCTGCGTGTCAACGGTCCGCTCCAATGGCTCAGCATCAACATGGTCGTACAGGCCAATAATTTCGAGGAAATGGCAGGCTTTGTCGAACTGGGGCGGCGCTTCCATTGCGACACGGTCTACCTGCATCGGCTGGTCAACTGGGGTACTTTCAGCGAAAACGAATTCGCCGAACGCGCGGTCCATCTGCCCAAACACCCCCGCCATCGCGACTTCCTCGCGGCGTTGCAGGATGAGGCGCTCAAGGACGATCGGGTCATAATCGGCAATCTTACCGAGCTGCGCGACCAGGCACTGGCGGCCTGACTAACGCTGATCCGGCGGGTCCGGATCGTCCTGCACGATCCAGCTATGATCTTCGACCACCGTGCACGGCACCGGCCGCCCCTGCTCGTCGTGGGACGGCCGGTAGTGAAAGCGCTGTTCGATAAGGCTGCAGGTATAGCTGTCCAACCGGGCGCTTCCGCTTGAGCGGGTGACTGAACAGTGGGTCACGCTGCCATCGGTCTCGACCCGGAACGCAACTGATACGGTGCCCCCGATGCGCTGTTCAGCGGCCCATTTCGGATAATCCGCATTCCGGATCTTGCCGGCAATCTGCCGTGGCGGCGTGCCGCCGCCATCGCCTTCGCCATAGCCGGAGTCGCCGCTGCCCGTGCCGTTACCGATGCCGCCCGCGCCAGTGCCTGGGCCGGGGCGCTGTGCCGCGCCCAGCGAGGCATCATTGCCGGTCCAGGCTTTTGGTGCCGCAATGATCGTCGGTGGAGGCAAAAGGCGGACGGTCGGGGTCGGCGCGACAACGGGCGTCGCCTTTGATTTGAGATTGGGTGGCGCGGCCTTTCCCTCATGCTTGCGGGTCTTTGGCTGTTGAGCGGCCTCCTTTTGCATGGGCGGCGGCGGGGGCGGCGGGGTGATGTTGAAGATCTTGAGTTCGTCGGCGAGGCGCAGGGGCATGCGAACCGTGAGCCCGGCGATCAAGGCATAACCCAGGAGCACGTGGAAGACGGCCACGCCCATGACGGCCCAGACGCGATCGTGGGTTTTTCGATCAACCAGCCTCATTCCGGCAATGTAGGGAAGCGGCGCTGAAAGTTCGACCGTTCTTCCGGGCGGAAACATTCACGATGCCGGCAGTTGACAGAAGGCCTTCAGGAGGAGTGCCATGAAAAAGACTATCATGCGTAGCGTATTGGCGGCGGTTCTCTGCACATCGGCCGCGATACCTACGGTCGCCCTGGCCGAGGACCATGATTATCGCTGGAACGGCGATCGCGACGGCGACTGGGACCCGGCCCGCCATTATCGCGATCCGGACCGGGATTATCGCGATCGTGAAATGGTTCGAGATGACCGCGTCTATCGCGGCAGCGACGGGCGCTATTACTGCAAACGCGGCGACGGCACCACCGGCCTGGTCGTCGGCGGCCTTGCCGGCGGCGTGCTTGGCAATGTCATTGCCGGCGGCACGCTGGGCACATTGTTGGGCGCAGGCGGTGGCGCATTGCTTGGCCGCCATATCGATCGCAGTGACGACAAGGTGAAGTGCCGGTAGGCGCCGCGCTCAGGCTGCTATCGGGTCCGGCTTCCCGTCCGCCGCGTCGGCTTGACGGGCTGGTTGCTGGGAGCCGCAGGCTTGGTGACGACCGGCCGCGGAGGTGCAAGCTGCTCGAGGCTGAACGGCCGGTCGAACTTGACGCCGACGCGGCCCTGCTGAGTCCAATGCACCTCGCCGGCGAAACGCTGACCTTCGCTGAATTCGATCTCGACGCGGCTATGGTCGGCGACGTTGCGCGGTGTCTCGGCCATCATTCCGCCGGTCGAGACGTTGCGGACGCGCACGTTGAATTTCTGGTCGCCGACATGCAACACGGCGGAACGCAGGATCGCGATGCGGGGCTCGCGGCTGACGCCATGCCCTTTGGGCTCGACCTTGACACCGCGGATCAGCAAGTGCCGCGCATCCTCGGCGGGGATCGGCTTACCGAAAATATAGCCCTGAATGTGCGAGCAGCCGAGCGAGCGGATCAACGCCACCTCGTCGTGATTTTCCGCACCCTCGGCTGTCGTTTCCATTTCCAGGCTCTCGGCGAGTGCGACGATCGCCTTGATGATCGCGGCATTGCGGTTGCCCGGAATGGCGGCGCCGCGCACGAAGCTCTGGTCGATCTTGATCTTGTTGAACGGCGCTTTTTTGAGATAGCCGAGCGAGGAGTAGCCAGTGCCGAAATCGTCGAGCGCGAGCCGCACGCCGATGCCGGCAAGCCGCTGGAACATATCGTCAGTCGCGGAGGAATCGTTGAGGAAAACGCCCTCGGTGATCTCAAGCTCAAGCCGTTCAGGCTGAAGTTCGGCTGTCGCCAGCGCGCTCAGCACCACCGCCGGAAGCGACGGATTGGCAAATTGAAGCGGCGAGAGATTGACCGCGACGCGGATCGGGTCGGGCCATTGCGCGGCTTCCTTGCAGGCCGTGCGGATCACCCATTCGCCGATTGCAGGGATGAGCCCGATTTCTTCGGCGAGCGGAACGAAGACCGTTGGCGAGATCGGGCCGCGCGTCGGATGATTCCAGCGGATCAGCGCCTCGAATCCGACGATCTGTTCGGTCTTGGCGCTCACCACGGGCTGATAGACCAGCATCAGGCCATTATCGCGCAGCACGTTGCGCAAGTCCGTTTCCAGCAGGCGGCGATCCTTGGCATCGGCATGCATCGCATTTTCGTAAAAGCGGTGGACACCTTTGCCCGCCGCCTTGGCCGCATAGAGTGCGAGGTCGGCATTGCGGACCAGCGAGTCGGCGCAATCGCCGTCCTTGGGCGCAATCGCGACGCCGACCGACGCGCCGATCGAGATCGTCGATCCTTCGATCACATAAGGCTGCGAAAGCGCTGAGATGATGCGGTCCGCCAGATTGCCCAGTTCGGTTCGGTCGATCAGGCCAGGCAGCACGACGTTGAACTCATCCCCTCCGAGCCGGCCGACCCGCCCGCGCTCGCCCACCTCGCGCAGCAGGCGCTCCGCAACCTGGCGCAGCAGCGCGTCGCCGACCGGATGGCCAAGCGTATCGTTGACATTCTTGAAGCGATCGAGATCGAGCAGGAACAGGGCGCAATGGTCCGGCTTGTTGGAGTCCTTGCGCACCGCCTGATCAAGCGTCTGCCGCATGACCACGCGGTTGGGCAGGCCGGTAAGAGCGTCATAGCGGGCCAGGCGATTGATCTCGGCTTCGGATTTCCGCATCTCGGTGAGATCCGCGCCGACGCCGCGGAAGCCGGTGAAGCGCTGGAAATCATCGAAGGCCGGCCGCCCCGAAAGCGACCACCAGCGGGCCGCACCGGGCGCGTTGGCGCGGACGATGAGGTCCGAAAACGGCAGGCGCGTAGACAAATGGAAGCCAAGCGTGCGCTCACCGCTGGCGGAATCCATTTCGCTGCCATCGTCCGGCAGGATCAGGTCCGTCAGCGGCGTACCGAGCAGCGAATCGGCCTCGCCGGTGAGCGAGGTGGCAAGCTGCTTCGAGATATAGGTGAGACGGCCGTCAATGTTCGTCTCCCACAGCCATGCCTTGCCGCCATGTTCGAATTCAGCCAGCAGCTGGCGTGCAACGCGGCCTTCCTTATCCTTTTCGTGACGGTAGCGCGAGGCGATCAAACGGCGCCGGGCCTGGCTGATCGCCACCGCCGCAACGCAAAAGCAGATGCCGGACAGGGTCAGCGCGACGGCCGAGCTTCCGAAGCTGAAGGCCAGGGCGCAGATCAGGATCACCCAGTGCACGATCAGCACGATCGGCACCGCGGCCATGACCAGCGCCGCCACCGTTCCAGTGCCGGCGAAGGCGATGCCGACGATCGCCTGTTGGCCAGCATCCTGGGTCGGAATGCCGATCAGGAGCAGCGCGCTCCAGCTCATGCCCACAAGCAGCCCATAGGCGGTGGCAATGCGCGCGGCGATGTAGGGCGGCTTGTTCCGCAGCAGCTTCAGGTGCGCGATGCTGCTGAAAATCGCATCCAGGAACAGGGTGAGCGAAACGAGCCCCATCCCGAGCAGCGTGAACCGCATGTCGCCAGAGCGATAGATGATGAACAGCAGGCCGAGGCCACCGATCAGATGCGCGGCCAGCAGGATCGGCGCGGTGCGCGTAAGCTGCCGGAGCTGCTCGGAAACGAGGGATTCGTCATGGTCGTTGGCGGCGTGCTTGACTTCAAGCAGGGCTACGTCGCCAATGCGCGGGCTCTTGGCACCAGATGGTCCGGATTGAGCTTCAGGGGAGATGCGGGTGCGGCGCATGGAGTCCAATCGACAAAACCGAGTGGGGCCTCTTCGCATCCTGCTGATAAAAAAAGCCGTGCATCCGTAGTAAATGATCGATTAGCCACGTCGGCGATGCATTTCTTGCTTTTCGTTACGGAAGGTTAACAGGAAGTTGGACAAGACCGGTGGACGGAAACCTGGCGGAATCGGGCTCGGCAAAATCCTGGCGGGCGTGGCCGGCATCGCCGCTGCGGGCGCGGCATGGATGTATTTCCGCGAAAAATCGGTGGAAACGCCCGATCACGAGACGCTGGAGAGTGACGGGGCGTTCGAGATCCGCCGCTATCCCTCGCTGATCGTTGCCGAGACGCGGCAGCACGGATCGCGCGATCGGGCGCTGGGCAACGGCTTCGGCCTGCTGGCGGATTATATCTTCGCCGAATCGCGGGAGGGTGAAGAGATCGCGATGACGGCCCCGGTATTTGCCGTCCCGGTCGCCAAGGATTGGCTGATCCGGTTCGTCATGCCGAGGATGCTCAAGCGCGAGGATCTGCCCAAGCCGGGGCGGGGCATTGTCATCTCCGACATTCCATCGCGTAGGGTGGCCGTGCTGCGGTTCGGCGGACGCGCCGACGATCGGCTGCTCAAGACCAAGGAAGAGGAATTGCTGTCGCGGCTCGCCGAGCGTGGAATAGCGGCCGCAGGCCCGATCGAGCACGCCTTCTACGATTCGCCGATCATGCCCGGACCATTGCGCAGCAACGAAGTGATGGCGGAGATCGTGGACGCGCCGAAAACCCCTGGATGAGCCTGCTCGCTTGCCCGTCGCCAGCATCGAATGAGGGTGGGCGAGGTGGCTATGCCGGCGGGGAACAGCTCTCCACAGCCTTCAGCTGTAGGTTCGGTGGCGCGGCAGATTCCGGTGACTGGTTTTCGGCGTCATCCGGATTATCGAACAGCTTGCCGGCGCACCACGCAGCCAGCGAGGCTCCGCAAAGTTGGGCTGCAATAAAGCCGGGAACGTCAGCCGGCGCAATTCCGGCAAAGCTGTCCGAAAGCGCGCGAGCGATCGTGATGGCGGGATTGGCGAAACTTGTCGATGACGTGAACCAATAAGCCGCCGCGATGTAGAGTGCCACGCTCGCGGGAACTGCCGACCTCCGATGGCGGACGGTCCCCAGGATCGTAAGAACAAGCCCGAAGGTCGCCACCGCCTCGCCACTCCATTGCCCGATACCGGTCCGCACTTTGTTCGAGAATTGCAGGATCGGCATGTCGAACATCAAATGCGTGATCCACACGCCGAGGCAGCCTCCGCCGAGCTGTGCCAATAGGTACAGGCTGGCATCGCGGCCGCTGAGCTCGCGTCGCGTTGCGGCAATCAGGCTGACGAGCGGATTCATATGTGCGCCCGAAATGGGGCCCAAGATCGTGATCAGTACGAACAGGATTGCCGCCGTCGCCAGCGTATTGCCGAGCAGTGCAATCGCGCCATTTCCACCGGAAAGCCGTTCGGCCATGATACCCGAGCCGAGCACGGTTGCGAACAGGAAGAAGCAGCCGAGCGCTTCGGCTCCGAGCCGCCGCGTCAGCTCAGGCTGCATCGGAAGGCTGCGGCTCGGCGGCCGCGCCGATATTGCGAAGACGCCGCTGCAAGCTGAGCCTGTCGATCGACTCCAGCGGCAGGCTGGTGAACAGGCCGATCCGGTTCGCCAGCATGCGATAGATATCATAGAAGGCGGCATGCTGCTCGGCACCGTTGCCGTCCAGCGCGGCGGGATCGGGCAGCCCCCAATGCGCGGTCATCGGCTGTCCAGGCCAGATCGGGCAAATCTCGCCCGCCGCATTGTCGCAAACGGTAAATACGAAATCGAGCTTGGGCGCATTCGGAGCCGCAAACTCGTCCCAGCTTTTCGATCGCAGATCGGTCACCGGGTGATCGAGGGTTTTCAGAGTCTCCAGTGCAACCGGATGGACCTCGCCCTTGGGGTGGCTGCCGGCGCTGAACGCTCTGAAACGGCCGCCGCCATCGCGGTTGAGAATTGCCTCTGCGAGTATCGAGCGCGCCGAATTGCCGGTGCACAGGAACAGCACATTATAGATCCGGTTGCTCATATGGTCTCCACACAGGAAGCGGCGGGCGACAAGCCCGAGCCGCAAATCTCCGGCCGGCCCTGACAGCAATCTTCCATCAGAAAGGAAAGGAGCCGGCGAATGCCCTCATAATCGGCAGCGTAGATGATCGAGCGTCCGCTCCTCCGCGACGTGACGAGGCCGGCGCGCTCCAACAACCCGAGATGGTGGGACATCGTGGAAGGCAGCGCTTCCGCCGCTTCGGCAATCTCTCCCGCCATGAGGCCGGTTGGTCCTGCCCGCACGAGCAGCCGGAAGACCTGGAGACGTGTTTCCTGCGCGAGCGCTGTCATCGCAGAAATGGCTTCGGGCGTGTTCATTGTCCCACCATATTTTGATGATCATCGAATAATTCGACAGATATCGAAATGTCAATCAGGCTGCCCCGAGAAAAGCTGCGCGATGGTGCGCCGGCGGCGATTACACTGCCCTGCTGCGCCTATGGCCGCAGCGGTGTTGGCAATCTTCGGTTCAGCTTCCCGCGATAGAAATAAGACGCTCGATTCATTGGTGAATGGAGGACGATCGATGCGAAAAAACCGTACCGCCGTCCTGGCTGGCGTCGCGGCTCTGATAGCCGTGGGCACTGCAGTGGCGGCAACCCACAACAGCCATGTCATGAAGATTGCGATGCCCGATGGTTCGATCGCGAAGATCGAATATCAGGGCGACGTGGCGCCGAAAGTTGCCGTCGCGCCTCAGCCATTTGGCCTGGCGGAGATGTCGCTGCCGGTGGCCGTCTTCGATCCCTTTGTGCTTGCCTCCCTAGGTTCGGATCAGACAAGTTGGGCTCCCTTTGCCGAACTGGATCGGATGACCGCACAGATCGATCGCGACATGCGTGCGGTCATTGATCAAGCGTCCGCAATGCAGGCGCAGATGGCTACGCCCACTGGCAAGCTCGACATGGCCGCGTTCGGCAAGATGCCGGCAGGAACGGTGCACTATTCCTTTGTTGCGACGAGTACGGGCAAAGGCAGTTGCAGCCAAAGCGTGCAGATCACCTCCTATGGCGGGAAGTCGGAGCCTAAAGTGGTGCAGACCAGCTCCGGCGATTGCAAAGGCATGCCCAGCCTGACGCCGGCAACAGCTCCAATTGAGAGTCGGGAGCCCACCAAGCTTCAGCCGGTTAAGGCCGAAGCTAAGCCGAGGGTAACGCCACCCGCAACGATCTGAGGCGAACGGACGGGCACAAGCACGCCCGTCCGCCGGCCTTTACGCGGTGAGCGGATAGATTTCGGTTTCTTCGAAACGGGCAAGAGTTTCTCCGTCGCCGATGCACAGCGCTACAGCCCTGCCATAGGCTGCCCAATCACGGGCCGCATCAGCAAGCGTCCAATCGCGCACATGCTGTGAATAGGACATTCGGAAACGCTGGCGGCGTCGGTCCCAATCGGCCAGCAGGGCCGCTGGCATGCCTGATTTGCTCCACATTGCGTGGCCAAGCACCTTGTCTTCAGCTTCAAAATGCGCCTGCAGCGCTCGGCTGATGGCAACCCGCAGGCGTCCGAATTCTTCCGTATCCGAAAACCCCGATTGTTGCGTCATCGTCGTCAAATCCGCCGCAAGCTTCCTGATTTGACGGTGCTGTTCGCAAAGCGCAGCCGTGGGCGCGATTTCTGATGCTGCGGACTGCGTCGACCGGGACATTATATCGTCTCCATGCCCCGGCTCACCCATCAACAGCCTCCAATTTATTTTCTCACCCGCTAAACGCACAATAGCTCCTAAAAGAACGCTAACAAGTGATGAATTGAGTAGAATTCTACATATGCGGCCAATGACTTGGCCAATCGGGCCACGATCATCTTCCACTGATCTATGTTAATTCACGCCGGGTCGGATACCGAGGACCGGCATGAACGCTTCCATGCCTCGGCGGTCGCTGAGCTGAGTGGATTGCCTGATGTGGCATGCCGGCATGATCTTCTGCTCGGGCTATAAACTTTGCTATGAGGCAGGCATGGAGGAAGTTCGCGACGCCATCTATTATCTGCAGCTCGCACGCGTAGCGCGGCTGAAAGCGGCCGCGACGGACGATGCCGATCTGGCGCGCCGTCTGCGCGAACAGGCCGTGATACATGAACGTAAGGCGCGGCAAATCAAGGCAAAAGAGGAAGCAGTGCGCGGAGCCTGAGCGGCCAATCCACCGTAGATCGCACCGTTGAGCGGTCGTGATGATACCGAACGCGGCGGGGCGCTTATGGCACGCGAATCGATGAAGAGTTTTGGCATGTCGTCAGAATGTCGACCAACCATCAGCGCCCGCGGACCGGCATCGAACATTCTCCGCAAAGCTTGAGGACGGCGCAGAAACAAGTTGCCGGGCGGGGAGTTGCTTCGCGATGAAGATCGCGACCTACAATGTGAACGGGGTGAATGGGCGCCTGCCTGTACTGCTCCGATGGCTGGAAGCGGCTAAGCCCGATATTGTCTGCCTGCAGGAACTCAAGGCGCCTGACGAGAAATTTCCCGAAGTGGCCATCTGCCAAGCGGGCTATCGAGCGATTTGGCACGGCCAGAAAAGCTGGAACGGCGTCGCGATCCTGAGTCGCGTTGGAGCGCCGCATGAAACCCGGCGGGGCCTGCCGGGCGATCCGGACGATGTTCACAGCCGCTATATCGAGGCGGCGGTCAGCGGCATCGTGATCGGCGGGCTTTATCTCCCGAACGGCAATCCCAGGCCCGGGCCCAAATTCGAATATAAGCTGGGATGGTTTGAGCGATTGATCACCCATGCCGCGGAGCTGATCGGCAGCGGGCTCCCCGTAATCCTGGCAGGCGATTTCAACGTGATGCCGACCGAGCTGGACGTGTACAAGCCGGAGCGTTGGCTTGACGACGCGCTGTTCGCGCCCGAGGTGCGGGCAGCCTATGCGCGGCTGCTCAAGCAAGGTTGGACCGACGCGCTGCGAACGATGCATCCGGACGAGATCATCTATACGTTCTGGGACTATTTCCGAAATGCCTTCGCGCGCAATGCGGGGCTCCGAATCGACCATCTCCTGTTGAGCCCGGCACTGGCGGGGCGTCTGGTCGCAGCTGAGGTGGACAAGGATGTGCGGAGCTGGGACAAGACCAGCGATCATGCGCCGGTGTGGATCGAACTGGCGGACGAGCCGAGGCGCAGCACGAAAGCAGGGTGATGCGCCAATCGTTCACGATATTGACGATACAGACGAGCGGGCAGGGGCTTGTCGAGATCACCCGCGAGGTTACCTGCTGGGTCTCTGATCAGGGCATCGGCGATGGCCTTCTGACGATCTTCTGCCGTCATACGTCGGCTTCCCTGCTCATTCAGGAGAATGCGGCGCCGGAAGTGCGAGAGGATCTCCAGCAATTCTTCTCGCACATAGCGCCCGAAAGCGCCGGCTATGCGCATGACGATGAAGGGCCGGACGACATGCCGGCCCATCTTCGGACAGCATTGACCCAGGTGCAGCTCAGCGTTCCGCTGAGGGGCCAGCGGCTGGTGCTCGGCACATGGCAGGGAATCTACCTGTTCGAGCACCGCCGTCGGCCCCATCGCCGCGAAATCGCCCTTCATCTGCTGGGCGAATAGTCTCAGCGGCAGCGTATGTCGTTCGCAGCGCTGTTCTGCTCCACCGAGCGGCCCAGCAAAGCGCCGAGTGCGCCACCGATCAGCGTGCCCCCGGTGCGGTGACGACCGCCATCGATGACATTGCCCAAAATGCCGCCGGCTGCCGCGCCGATGATCAGCCCGGTGGTGCCGTCGCTGCGCTTGCAATAATAACGGCCATCGGAGCCGCGATAAACCTGATCATCGGCACTAAGGCGACGCTCCTGGTAACGCGGATCGTCCCGATAGTAGCGGGCAGCGTCATAATCGGTGGCGAAGCGATCGCTTCCATAACCGCCGCCGTAGCGGCCGTCGCGATCGCGCGCACGCGCGTCATAATAGCGGTCACGCTCCTGCTGATAGATTTCGGTTTCCCGCTGATAGCGCGCCTGGGCCGCATCCCAACGCTGCTGATCCTGGTACGTTTGGGCTAGCAACGGGGATGCCAGCGTTGCAGCGGCAGAACAGGCGAGGAGGATAAACTTCGATTTCAAGGCTCTTCTCCGTTTGGATCGTGGAAAATTGTGACCAATCTCGGCTGAACACCAGTTGAATCGCGGATATTTCAAGCCGGCGGCTCAATCCCTCAGGCCTGCTAGACTGTCTCAAAATGGTCTAAGCAGCTGTTAACCACCATGAATATGGTTAAGATGCTTCTTCGGCAGGCGCAAAGGACGTATGGCTTCCACTGCACTAGCATGGGGCGGCATGTGATGCGCTATCCGATCCTGGATGGGTTTCGTGGATTCTTCCTCATCTTGATGATGAGCGTGCACCTCAATCAGCTGCTGCAAACCAGGATCGGCCATCTCAGCCCCGGTTTGGTAAGCTTCGGTGACGGCGCCAACGGTTTCGTGTTCATGTCCGGGCTGGTGGTGAGCCTTGTTTATGGCGGCAAGCTGGTCCGTGGCTCGCCGGCTGCAATGTACAAGGCGATCGCCGGCCGCTGGCTCACCATCTACGCATATCATGCGGGGCTAGTGTTGATTTTGCTCGCGACCGCCCTGCTTCTCGGTCCCGCCGGCGGCACGCTGCTACGGCCCTATTCGGAACATCCTGCCGCATTCACGGGCGCCTCGCTCCTGCTGCTCACCTGCTCGCACGACATGGGGATATTGGCGATGTATCTCTATTTCGTAGCGGCCACGCCCTTCTTCCTCATCCTGTTCCATCGGGGCCATATTTTACCGGCGGCCGCGATCTCGCTGCTATTGTGGGCAGTGGGACAAACGCCTTTCGCAGGCATCGCCGTCGATCGTGCAGGCGCAGCCATTGGCCGGCTCGGCTATAATTTCAACTTCGATCTTGGCTTCAATCTGATGGGATGGCAGCTGATCTATGTGCTGGGGCTGTATGCGGGCTACCGCCTGGTTACGAGATCAGTGGATTTTTCCATACTGCGCGGGCGCCAATATGAACTCACCTTCTACATCTGTGTCGCAGCCTTCATTCTTTTCGCCCTGCTCCGCCAGATTATCGTGCTCGACCTGATCTCGGCACGATTTTCCCATCGGTTCAACCATGAGCTTTTTCATCGTCGTAACGTGTCGGTGATCCATTTGATCTCATTCTTGGTCGATCTGTATGTGCTTACGTGGCTCGCACAAGCCGGACCCTGTGCGCGAAGCGCGCTCATTCGCCGTATAGCGGCGGCAATCCGCTGGCTCTTCACGCGGCGGTTCCTCACCTTCCTGGGCCAACATTCGCTGCAGGTGTTCGCCTGGCATGTGATGGTGCTGTACGCGGCGATCCTGCTGATCCAGGGGCGGCCGATCGGGGAGATCAGCGGCACGTTGCTCATCCTGTGTGCAGTGGCATCGCTGTTCATCCCCGCCGGATTGCACGCCGCGTACAAGAAGCGGCAAAGAGGCACGGCAATCCCTGTCGGCGCGCTAGACGTGCCGCCGCCGCGCGAACAGGAATGGCCAAGATTCCGCCAGTCTGCTGCGTAAACGCGATCGGGCTGCATGACGCTCCCTCGATCGGGAGAGGCCGGCGTCAGGCGACGTAAGCACCTTTGCTGGTGTAATCTCGGGCGCGATGGAGCGTTCTGTCGCGTGCAAACTTGCTCCTGCAATATGGCGCCAAGCCGCAGTCGGAACATTCAGTGGTTTGCCCGGTAACGCAGGTTCCGCAGCGATCGATGTGAAGGCGCGCAAGTGCCGCATGCGAAACCGATGCTTCCCGTGAGGCAGCTATGATCGACTTGTCGATTTCCTCGAGCGCGCGCCGCTTGAAGAGGTTTCGTTTGCGACTCATGTGACCCATCCTGCCACCTTTTGGAGGATGGTTAACGCTTCTTTACGGCCGAGACATCCGTAGTGTTCCGGAGCCTGTCATCCGGAATTCTTTTCCTGGGTGAAATCGAAGCGGATGCGGACCCATGCGCCAACCATCGTGCGGCCGCCGATGCGCGGCGGCCGGACCAGAAATTGCCAGGATGCAAGGCGCAGTGCGCGGGCAAGCCCGGTACCCGGAGGGTCTTCGGTGAGTTCCTGGCAGTCGTCGACATGATAATGCTCGATCGTGCGGCAGGCGATCATTGCCCAGCCAACTTGGCTCAGGCCAGTCGGCAGATAGGTGGCCATCTCGGCATGAGTGGGCTCGCGATACCATTCGGC
>CBFRWL010000017.1:0-17147 GCA_965727025.1 uncultured Sphingomonas sp. | reverse complement strand
AAGCCGCCGAGCACCCAGTTCAGCCGGTTTTCCACCGCCTTGCCGCTCAGCTGCAGCTCGGCGCTGTTCTGCTTCTGCTTCTCGGTTGAGATGACGTCGTTGTTGAGCACCGGATAGCCGTCGCCATCGGTGTTCGACTGCAGGTTGATCTGGCGATTCGCGAGCGTGAGCCTGCTGGAAATCGCGTCGCTGAACTCATAGGTGCTGTCGAGCGAAATGTCCTGGGTGCCCAAGTTGTCGTCGCCGCTCGTCCCGCTCGACGTGGCGTAGAAGCCGACCGGCGGGGTGCTGCCAAGGCCGGGCCCGGTCGGCACCGGCATGTTGACCGTGTTATCGGCGTTCACCTTGGAGTAGCGGATGACGGTATCCCAACGATCGGTCGGTGTCACGCGCAGCTGGCTGCGGAAGGAGAAAATATCAAGCGAGTTTAGATGCTTGCCTGTCGGTACGTTGTTCAGCCAGCCGTGGCGATACTGATAGCTCGCCGACACGCGCGCAGCGATCTTGTCGTCGATCACCGGGATGTTCACCATCCCATCGAACTTCCTCATGTCGTAATTGCCGGCGCCGACGTTCACCTTCGCGTCGAACTGGTTCTGCGGCTTCACCGTGGTGATGAGGATCGCGCCGCCGGTGTTGTTGCGCCCGAACAGCGTGCCCTGCACGCCGCGCAGAACCTGCACATTCTCGACGTCGAACAGCGTGGTCACCGCGCCCGAGGTGCGGCCGATATAGACGTTGTCGACATAGAGGCCGATCGGCGAATCGGCATTGATCGACGAATCCGCCGAGACCTGGCCGCGCAGCGACGCATTGAACAGCGTGCTCGAACGCGGACCCTGCACCAGCACCAGGCCGGGCGTGCTCAGCGCAAGGCCGCGGATGTCGGTGATGTTCTTCTGGGTGAGCTGCGCGCCCGAGAAGGCGCTGACCGCAACGGGCACCGACTGGAGGGTTTCCGCACGCTTACGGGCCGTGACGATGATGTCCGCGACCTCCGTCGCCGAGCCGCTGGCCGCCGCCTGTGCGAGCGCCCCGGATTCCATCGCCAGCGCCGATACACCCGCGGTGACCAGGCACATCCAACGCACCGAGCGCAGCCGCCGGTTGTGGCCGGCAAGAGTGTGACTCTTGGTATCGATCATGATTTCCTCCCCATTGGTACGGTGGCGACCGCTTTTTTTGATTTGACGTAACTCAAAGGGATGGCCCTTGCGGACTCGGCCCCGACAACAGTTTTCGAACCCTCTACCCTCGCGTTTTGCCATCCGGATCGGTAGCGTTGCGAATCCCGGAGGGCCTCATGTCCGCTATTTCGTGTACTAGAAACTCAAAAGAACGCAATTAAAAATACAAAACTCGTGATAATTGCAGCGAATGCATGCATGATGTCGCGATGGACCGATTGCCTTATGCGAATGCCGCAGGCAGAGACGCATGGATGAATTTCCCACCAATCCCGGAGCGAGCAGTGACGATTTCGACCGAAGACGACGGACCCGTTCGCACCATCCTTCTCGATCGCCCGGCGGCGATGAACGCGCTGTCGCGCGCGCTCCGGGACGATTTGTGCACGGCAATACGCATGGCACAGGCCGACGACAGCGTGCGCGTTATCCTATTGAGCGGCGCGGGCGGGCGCGCCTTCTGCGTCGGGCTCGACCTCAAGGAACTGGCCTCGCGAGAGGATATGGATGCGCCGCTGGGCGCAGACATCTTCGCAGACGATGTCGTCGCCGCGATCGAGCGTTGCAGGAAACCGGTGATCGGCGCGATCAACGGACCGGCCATCGCCGGCGGATTCGAGCTCGCGCTCTCCTGCGACATGCTGATCGCCAGCGAGACCGCGAGCTTCGCGGACACCCATGTCCGCGTCGGCCTGCTGCCAGGGTGGGGCCTATCCCAAAAGCTGTCGCGGATGATCGGCATCGGCCGCGCCAAGGAGCTGTCGCTGTCCGGCAATTCGCTCGATGCCGCCACCGCCTGCGCCTGGGGGCTGGTTAACCGGGTCGTGCCGGCCGACCGGCTGCTGGATGTCGCTCGACAGCTTGCGCACGACATCGCCAAAGCCGACCCCGAAGCGGTGCGCGGCTATAAGCGGCTGATCGACGAGGGCTTCGCGCTGTCGTATGGCGAGGCGCGGGCGTTTGAGGCGGTGATCGCGGGCGCGGCGAACGGCGAGGTGAACGCGCGCCAGATCGCCGATCGCTGGCAGGCGCTGATCGCCCGTGGACGCGAGCAGAAATCGCCGGCGGGCTGACCGCCGGCCGGCGGCTCAGGCCGCGCTTTCCAGGAAGGCGATCGACTGCGCGTTGAAGTCGGCGCATTCCTCGACCATGTACCAATGGCCGCAGCGGTTCGAGACGATCAGCTTCACGTCCGGCGCGCGTTCCGCCAGGATGAGCCCCTGGGCAACCGGGATGAACTTGTCGCGCGATCCCCAGAAACACAGGATCGGGACTTTCAGCTCGCCCAGCCGCTCGACATGATCGCGGACCCGCCGACGCATCCAGACCTCCTTGGGCTGGCCGAGCGCGATGGCGAAGCGCTCGGTCACCGATTCCTCGGTCAGGCAGCCGGGGTCGTGGACGAGGAAGGCCAGCACCTTGCGGAAATCGGCGATGTCCTGTGATCCGCTCGCCAGCCATTGCTGGATCGCGTGGAGACCGACCTGATAGGGCACGAAGGTCGGAAGCGGCGCCAGCCCGCCCGGCGCCATCAGGATCAGCCGCGGCACAAGGTGCGGATGGGCTAGGGTGAAGGCGATCGCGAGCGATCCGCCAAGCGAATTGCCCACCGGGACGACCTGCTCGATGCCCAGCCCCTCCACCAGCTCACGGAAATGCTCGACATAGAGGTCGGTGGTATAGTCGATGTCGGTCGGCTTCGAGGAATAGCCGAAGCCCAGATAATCGATGGCGAGGCAGTGATGGCCGGCCTCGGCGAATATCGGATAGTTGAGCTTGAAGTTGCTGTATCCGCTCGCCCCCGGCCCGCTGCCGTGGAGGAACAGCAGCGATGGACGGCCGGCCGTATACGTGCCGGCCTCGTGATAATGGATCTGATAGCCGTCCCGGGTTCGGAAATATTTGCCTTCGGGAATCGGGCGCGCCTGTTCGCTGGTCATTTCTTCTCCGTCGACGATCTTATCGTCCTTGCCATGGGCCATCGGCCGCCGCCCCGCGCCCTGCTCAGCCCGCCGCCATGATCTCGGCGCGGCGCGCCTCGTCGTCGGGGCCGCTAGCTATGCCGGGGATGGTGTAGACGCCTTCGGAGCGGCGCAGATAATCCGAGACCTTCGCACGCGGATTGTAGAACTGCTTGTACCAGGTCCGGACCTTCGTGAACTTGCCGTCGATCGGCAGTTGCATAGGGTTGAAGCAGGCTTCCTTGTTCGCCCAGATCTCATAATCCTGCGCGATGCCCGAGAAGCTGATCGCCTGCAGATTGCGGGCGGTGGCGAGATCCTCCTCGGTCGGCACCCGGTCCGCGATCTTGACCAGCGCGCCGTGCCAGAGCCGCACGGTGCCGTCGTCGACTGGCGTATGGGTGATGAACATGATCGAGTCGGTCGCGCCACTGTAACGCGAGAGCAGGATGCCCGGGCCGGTATAAAAGGTGTTGAAGTCGGTCGGCGGACCACCTTCGCCGAACAGATCCCAACCGGCGCTGCCCAGCCTCTGCCACGCTTTGTGCCCGCGCAGCTCATTTTCGAAATAGACCGGCGACGAGGCGTGGATCGGCTGCAGGTGCTGGACGTCGGAGATATTGTCGACCACCTCGATCGGGTGGATCGGCAGCACGCCGAGATCGTCGAAATGCCAGCGCACCCAGGTCGGATTGTCCCACTGCGGGATCGCCGGCAGTTCATATTCAGGCTCGCCGCCCTCGGGATCGTGCCAGAAGAAGATCGCGTTGTACCGCTCTAAGATCATGTAGGAATCGATCTTGGCATTGGACGGGATCGTATCGAAATTGGGAATCTCGACGCACTTGCCGTCAGGCCCGTATTTCCAGGCGTGATAGGGACAGCGGATGCACTCGCCCTCGATATGCTTGCCCTCGCGCACAATGAACGAGGTTGTGTTCTTGCCGATATGCGTCTTCATGTGCGCGCAATAGGCACCGACCATATAGGCCTTGCCGCTTTGACCGCGGTACAGGACCATATCCTTGCCGAAGAACCGCACGTTCATCGGAGTGGACGTCAGCTTCTCGGCATCGGCCACCATGAACCAGCCGCGAGGGAATGCATATTCCCCGAGCCCATAATCCGCTGACGTCGCCATATTCCGTCTCCTGTCTCATTCCATGGGGGTCTGGAACCTATCGGCCGCCGGCCGCAGCCTGCGGCTGGCCCGTCGCCGCTGTAGCGCGTTCGGCCAGCTCGCGCACCGCGCGCCGATCGATCTTGCCCATGGCGTTGCGCGGCAGCTGCGTCGAGAACAGCCAGTGCGCGGGCCGCTTGTAGCGCGCCAGCCGTTCGGCCAGCCGGCCGCCGAGTTCGGCCTCCAGCGCGTCGGCGGTGATCGCCGGGTCGTGCTCGATCACCGCGACCACGATCTGGCCCAGCCGTTCGTCAGCCACGCCCACCACGACGCTCTCGCGCACCCGGGCGTCCTCCTGGATGATGTTCTCGATCTCGGGAGGATAGATGTTGGCGCCGCCCCGCAGGATCATCTCGCTGCGCCGGGCATTGATGAACAGCAGGCCGGAAGCCTCGCGATAGCCGAGGTCGCCGGTGTGGAGCCAGCCATCGGCCAGCGCTTCGCGGGTCGCTCCGGGCAACCGCCAATAGCCGAGCATCGGCGTATAGACATCGGCCCATTCGCCGTGCCGAGCGGCGCGAACGCAGATTTCGCCGCTCTCGCCATCGGCCGCCTCGCTGCCGTCGTCGCGGAGAATGCGCACGTCGAGATGCGGTAGGGGCCGTCCGATCGCCCCCTCCACGAGCCGATCGCCAAGGGCCAGTTCGGTCACGATCCCGGGCGCCTCGGACAGCCCATAGGCGTAGAGCAGCGGCCTGCCCATCCGCGCAGCGTAGAGATCGTGCAGCTTGCGCGACGGCGGCGCTCCGGCGGTGGCGAGATAGACGAAGCGGGTCAGGTCGGCCGACGCATATTCGGGCCGGGTCAACAGATCGTAGAGGATCGGCGGCGGCACCCGAAAACCATCGATTCCCGTGGCGTCCGCCCACTCCAGGACGCCTTCGGCGTCGAGCCGATCCATGCAGACCAGGGTGACCCCGTGGCGGAGCGCGGCGAGGCCGTGGTTCATCATGATGTTGGCGGTGGTGAGCGCCAGCGCACAGCCAAAGCGGGTCACGCCCGCCGGCATCGCATTGACGGTGGCGACCATCAGGTTGTGCTGGCTGTGGACCACCCCCTTGGGCTTCCCCGTGGTGCCGCTGGTGTAGGCGATGATCGCCGGCGCGAAGGGGTCCACCGCCACACCTGGCGCAGCCGCGCCCGCATGGTCGGCGATCAGCCGCCGCCAGCCGTCATCCGCGGTGGCGGGCTCCATCGTGATGGTCACGCGCAGATCGGGCAGATCGCCGCGATGGACCGCCACCTCGGCGAGCGAAGCCTCGTCGGCGATATACAGCGCCACGCCGCAATCCCTGAGTTGCGCGGCCTTCTCGATCGGCGAGAGCAGGCGCGAGATACCGGTCCAGATCGCTCCGATGCGAAGGCAGGCATGGAAGGCGATGACGAGTTCGGGATCGTTGCGCCCCGTCACCGCGACCCGATCGAGCGGCGCGATGCCGAGTGCCAGCAACCCCGCCGCCGCCGCGTCGATCGCAGCATCGCATGCAAAGAAGGAATAGCGCCGGTTTCGGCCGATCAGCGCGGGATGGTCGCCCCGCTCTGCCACGCTGCGCTCAAGCGCGGCCGCGACCGTCTGCGGCGGCACCGGGCTCGGCATGCGCGCGGCGGGCGGCAGGAGCCCCAGCTCTTCGAAGACCGAATCGTCCAGCATGCCTGCCATCCGCTCTCAGCGCCCACGCGGCAGGCCGAGCAGCCGCTCGCCAACGATGTTGCGGCGAATCTGCGAGGTGCCGCCGGCGAGTGTACGCAGCCGGGAGGCGAGATAGCGGCGCGGCCAGCGATCGCCTCCGTCCATCTCCAGCGCGCGCAGACCCATGATGTCGGTCGCCAGCTCATGGACGCGCTGCACCAGCTCGGTCGCATAGATAGCCGCGATCACGCCTTCGGGCCCCGGCATCGGATCGCGCATTCCACGCGAGATGGTCATATAGGTCATCGCCCGAAGCGTCGCAGCCTCGGCGCGTGCCGTCGCCAGCCGCTCGCCGATATTGCCGCTCTCGATCGCTGGCCGGCCGGTCTCGTCGATGGTGGCGCGCGCCAGCCGGATCAGCTGCTCGACCGTCCGGGCCACACCCATTCGTTCGCCGAGAGTCGCCGTGCCGCGCTCGAAGCTGAGCGTCGTCATCGCCGTCTTCCAGCCATTGTGCAGGCCGCCGACCACATTATCGAGCGGAATGCGGACATTGTCGTAGAAGACTTCGCAGAAATGCACCTCGCCATCGAGCGACCGGATCGGCCGCACGTCGACCCCGGGCAGATGCATGTCGCAGATCACCCAGCTCAGGCCGGCATGGCGCTGACTACCTCGCTCGGTGCGGATCACCAGCTCCTGATAATCCGACAGATGCGCTCCGGTGCTCCAGATCTTGGTGCCGTTGATGACGATGCTGTCGCCGTCGACATCGCCCGTGGTGCGCAGCGCGGCGAGATCAGATCCGGCGTCCGGCTCGGAAAAGCCCTGGCACCAGGGTGTCTCGCCGCGCAATATCGGGGGAAGGTATTTCTGCTTCTGCTCGGGCGAACCCAGCGCGATCACGGTCGGCCCGGCATGGTTCAGTGCGACGAAGAATATCCCTTCGGCCGGCGCGTGCGCCAGCGTGACCTCCTCAAACCAGATCAGTTGCTTCATCAGCGAGAAGCCGCAGCCACCATATTCCTTGGGCCAGGAGATTCCCGCCCAGCCGCCGTCGTAGAGCTTCTTCTGCCAGGCCTTCTCATAGGCGAGCCGCTCCAACCCGGGCGGCGGCAACGGTTCTTTCGGCTTATTCTCGTTCAGCCAGGTCCGTACCTCGTCGCGGAAAAGCAGTTCGTCTTCGGTATAGTCCAGATTCACGCATCACCCTCCTGGTCGCGCAAGCTCGAGGCCAGCGCGCTGGCCGCATTCAGCATGTGCGCGCGCATGCGCCGCGCCGCGGCCTCGCCGTCGCCCTCGTTGATCGCCCGGATGACGTCCTGATGCTCGCCGCGGGACAGGGCGAGGCGGCCTTTCTTGCGCAGCTGCATGCGACGCATCGCCGCCAGCCGCGCGCGCACCGACAAGGCCTGCTCGATCAGGAAGCTGTTGTGGGTGCCATAATAGAGCGCTTCGTGGAATGCGGTGTTCAGTTCATCATAATGGTTCACGTCGTCGATCTCGACCAGCGCCTCGGTCTGCTCGTGGAGCCGGATCAACTCGCTCCGCTCCAGCACCGTAAGCCTGTAGGTCGCGAGCCGCACGCATACCGCCTCGATCTCGGCCATCGCCTCGAACATCTCCATGATCCTTGTCGGCGTGAGCCGCGCGACCACCATCCGGCGGCCGATGGCCTCGACGAGGCCGCTGGCCTGAAGCTGGCGGATCGCCTCGCGCACCGGGGTGCGCGAAACGCCAAATTGATCGGCGATCTGCTGCTCCTCGAGCACCGTGCCCGCCCGCAGCTTTCCCGACGAAACCGCATCTGCCAGCGCACTGCGTATCTGGTCCGACAGCGTCGGTCTGCGTTCCCCGTTCATTATATCCTCTCGCAAAAGACGATCGAGCTGGTGCTGCCGAAGCCTCTTGGCAACCCACACCGTCTCGTATACGCAGGATGCGAAACTTTGCCAATGGGCATACTTGAAACTAAAAATAACGTCATCATGCACCTCCAAATGGGCTTGAGAGGAAGAATGAGCCGAACCTCGCTCGCAGGCATTGTCCATGGTTTTTCCACGCAGGGGCGCGCGCTCCTGCAGAAATTGCGGCCGCCCTATGCGAGCGAGCTTAAAGACAAATTTTCGACTGTCGACATGATGTGTGCGCTCGCTCGCGACCTGGTTTCGACCCGGGGCGAGGCATCCGGCGCCGCCATCGCGATTGAATTGCTGCGGGTCTACGAGGAGGCCGACGCCGATGCCCGGCTCGGCTTTCTGGGCCAGCTGGCCAGCAGCTTCAATCCGGACCGCGCCGCCATGGAACGGGCATGGGATCGCTTCCAGGACGAGGGCTGGCCAGCGCTGGCCGCGTTGGCCCAGGCGGCGGAAGCGCCCCGGCAGGAGCTGTTCCGGCGGCTGAACCTGGCGCCGGCCGGCATCGCCGCGATGGTGCGCATGCGCGAGCATCTGTCCAAGATGCCCGATCGAGCGCAGGCGGCGATCGTCGACGCCGACCTTTTCCACGTCCTGCAATCCTGGTTCAACTGCGGTTTCCTGACACTGGAGGCGATCAGCTGGTCGTCGCCCGCGAGCCTGCTCGAGCGCGTGATCCGCTACGAGGCGGTGCACGATATCGGCGACTGGGTCGAGCTGCGCCGCCGCATCGAGCCCCGCGACCGCCGCTGTTTCGGCTTTTTCCATCCAACCATGCCCGAGGAGCCGCTGATCTTCGTCGAGGTGGCGCTCACCCTTGGCACGCCGGCCGGCATCGGCGAGGTGCTGGCGCCGGCGTGGCCCGGCCTATCCGATGTTGAGGCCGACACCGCCGTCTTCTATTCGATCAGCAACTGCCAGCCGGGCCTGCGCGGCATCTCTTTCGGCAGCTTTCTTATCAAGCAGGTCGCCACCGCGCTGAAGCGCGACCTGCCGAACCTGAAGCATTTCGTTACCCTGTCGCCGATCCCGGGCTTGATTGGATGGCTCGCCAGGCACGACGCCGCGTTCGCCCGGCTCGCCGCAGCCAGCGATACCGATCTCGAAAGCCATCGCGACCGGCTGATGGACAGCGCCGTCCGCTATCTCGTAGACGCCAGGAACGAAGCCGGCTGGCCGCTCGATCCGGTCGCGCGCTTCCATCTCGGCAACGGCGCCCGGCTGGAGCGGCTGAACTGGGGCGCGAACCTGTCGCCGAAGGGGCGCGGGCAAAGTGCCGGCCTGATGGTCAATTACCTGTACGATCTGCCGTCTGTGGAACGGCTGCACGAAAGCTACGCCAACAAAGGGGCTGTGCCCTTGGGGACCCCCTTCCAGCAGATGCTCCAGAAGATCAGGACGGGCGCCGGCAAACGCATGGAAAGGCACTGATGACCAATTTGTACCGCCGGCTCGAAGCATGCTTTCCCGATGATCGCAACACGCTGTTCGTGAAGCTGCCCGGTGGAGAGACGCTATCGTATGGCGAGGCGGAGGCGGCCTCGGCCCGCTATGCGAACGCATTGGGTGCGCTGGGCGTCGTCGCGGGCGATCGCGTGGCAATCCAGGTCCGCAAGAATATCGAGATGCTGCTGCTCTATCTGGGCTGCCTGCGCGCGGGGGCGGTGCTACTGCCGTTGAACACCGCCTATGTCGCGTGCGAGCTGCAATATTTCCTCGACGACGCGGAGCCGACGCTGGTCGTGTGCGATCCCGCCGACGCAGCATCGATCGCCGGGCTCGTCGGTGACGACTGCACCGTCCAGACGATCGGCGGCGAAGACGGCGGTACCTTGCCCGCGCTGGCGCGCGCCCAGTCCGGCCGCTTCGAGACGGTCGCCTGCGAGGACGATGATCTGGCGGCGACCCTCTACACGTCGGGCACCACCGGCCGCTCGAAGGGCGCGATGCTCAGCCATGGCAATCTTGCCTCGAACGCCTTGACGCTGCGTCACGCCTGGCGCTTCACTGCGGACGACGTGCTGCTGCACGCGCTGCCGATCTTCCACACGCACGGCCTGTTCGTCGCGACCAACGTGGTGCTCGCCTCCGGCGCATCAATGATCTTCCTGCCGGAGTTCCAGATCGACGCGATGATCGAATGGATCGGCGAGGCCACGGTGATGATGGGGGTGCCGACCTTCTACACCCGGCTGCTCGCCGACGGCCGCTTCACCCGCGAGCTGGCCGCGCACATGCGGCTGTTCATATCAGGTTCGGCACCATTGCCCGCCGACGTGCACGAGGAGTTCAGGGAACGCACCGGCCACGCCATCCTGGAACGCTACGGGATGACCGAGACCAACATGAACACCTCCAACCCATATGAGGGCGATCGCGTCGCCGGCACGGTCGGCCCGCCGCTGCCCGGCGTCAGCGTCCGCATCACCGATCCGGAAACCGGCGCGGTGTTGCCTCAGGGCGAGATCGGCATGATCGAGATCAACGGACCCAATGTCTTCCGGGGCTATTGGCGGATGCCCGAGCGCACCGCGAGCGAGTTCCGTGACGGCTATTTCATTTCGGGCGATCTCGGGTTCATCGACGAACGCGGCTATGTTTCGATCGTCGGTCGGCAGAAGGATCTCATCATCGCCGGCGGGTTCAACATCTACCCCGCGGAGGTCGAGAAAGCGATCGCCAGCCTGCCGATGGTTCGCGAGGTGGCCGTGATCGGCCTGCCGCACCCTGACCTCGGCGAAGGGGTGGCCGCGGTGGTCGTCCCCCGCGAGCCCGTAGGCGCTGACGCGGAAGCGCTGCTCGCCGGGCTGCGCGGGCGGCTCGCCCGCTTCAAGCAGCCGCGCGCAATGATTTTCGTGGACAGCCTGCCGAAGAATGCGATGGGCAAGGTCCAGAAGGCAGCGCTGCGCGAACAATATCGCGACCGTTTCCAGGGCGAGCCGAAGACGGCGGGCCGGCGCGCGCCAGCGGAGCCTGCGCTGCAGAAATTACGCTCGCGCGACGAACGCGGCAGAGGATCAAGAGGATACTGAAGATGGCGGAGCGGATAGGTTATTTCGGCGATTACCGGAGCAAGCTGGGCGAAAGCCCGGTGTGGGACGATCGAACCGGCACGCTCAGGTGGATCGACGGCCTGAGCGTGTTCGCCGACGAAGGCCTGATTCTCGGCGCCGATGTCGACGGCCGCAGCCTCGACCCGATCCGTTGCCCCAAGGCGATTGGCGCGATTGGCTTGGCCGAGGACGGCTTCGTCGCCTCGCTTACCGACGGTTTCTACCATATCGGCCGGACCGGACAGGCCCACCGGCTGGCCTTCGTCGATGCCGAAGACGGCGCGATGCGCTTCAACGACGGCAAGATGGATCGCGCCGGGCAGTTCGTGTCGGGACAGATCGAGAAGATCAAGAAGGACAAGAAATTCTGCGGTACCTGGCGGCTCGACGCGCGCGGCGAGGTCGTCAAGCTGGTCGACGGCATCCACATGCAGAACGCCACCTGCTTCTCGCCCGCCGGCGACATCCTCTATTTCGCCGATACCCATGAGGGCTTGATCCGGGTTCACGCCTATGATCCCGGCAGCGCCGTGCTCGGTGATCGGATCGGCACGATCGATTGCCGGCCCTATAATTCTGATCCCGACGGCGCGACCGTAGATAGCGACGGCAATATCTGGGTCGCGCTGGTCTTCGCCAAGGCGCTCGCCTGCTTCTCGCCCGACGGCAAGCTGTTGCGCCATATCGAGCTGCCGGCACCCTATCCGTCCTGCCCGGCCTTCGGCGGCGAGAATATGGACCGGCTGTTCATCACGACCGTTTCAGATTCTGGCCGCTTGGTGAAATCGGATCATCCCGAAGCCGGTCGGATCATGGTGATCGACGGGCTGGGTGTGAAAGGCATCCCGGAAACGCGCTGGGCGGGCACGCCCGCGCAGGTGTCAGCATAAGGAGAATGGCGATGAGTGAGCAGCAGATTTCCATCGAGCGGATCGACGGCGTCGCCCGCATCTGGCTCGATCGCGCCGAGGCGCGCAACGCGCAGAGCCGGCAGATGCTAGATCAGCTCGACGAAGCGCTTTCCGCGGCTCAGCGCGATCCCGAGACTCGGGTAGTTGTGCTGGCTGGCCGCGGCGATCATTTTTCGGCAGGCCACGACCTCAAGCAGGCCCAGGCCGAACGCTCGGCCATCTCTGTCGAGAAGCGCTGGGAATATGAGACCGAGCGCTATTTCCAATATTGCATGCGCATCTGGGATTTTCCCAAGCCCACCATCGCGCAGGTGCAGGGCGCGTGCGTCGCCGGAGGCTTCATGCTGGCCAATATGTGCGACTTGATCGTCGCGTCGGAGGACGCCTATTTCAGCGATCCGGTGGCCCATGCGTTCGGCGCCGCAGCCACCGAGGTGCTGATCCACCCCTGGGTGCTCGGCCTGCGCCACGCGAAGCAGTTCCTGTTTACCGGTGAGCGCATGCCGGCGCGGCGCGCCTATGAGCTGGGCATGCTCAATAAGGTCGTGGCGCGCGAGGAACTGGACGAGGCGGCGATGGCGTTGGCCGCCCATATCGCCAAGGCGCCGCCCTTCGCCATGCAGATGGTGAAGAAGTCGCTCAACCGATCGGTCGAGGTCCAGGGGATCAAGAGCGCCCTGTCCTCCCATTTCGACCTGCACCAGCTGGGCCATGTCACCGACGAATTCCGCCAGGTAAATTCGGGCGGAATGGCCGAGGGGATCAAGAAGGTCGCCGCAGCCAGCAAACCGAACCAGACGGCCTGACCCGGCCGCCAACCAGGAACTCCATTCGATGGTCGATTTGCTCCCCACGGACGAGCAGCTGAGTATCTCCGACACCGTGGCACGCTTCCTCGCCGACGGCTTCCCCGTCGAACGCCTCGTCACCAGCGAGGCCGATCCCGCCGCGCGCGAGGCTGGCTGGGCCGCTATCGCCGAGATCGGCTGTCTCGGGATCGGGCTCGGCGAGGATCATGGCGGCGCCGGCATGTCGCTGGTCGAGGAGATGCTCGTCGCGCAGGAATTCGGACGCGTCGTCGGGCCGACCGAGCTGTTGTCGGCGATGCTGGCCGCGCGGCTGGCCGCGGCGTGCGGCGTCGAGGCGATCGCGCAGGGGATCGCCGCCGGCACGTTGCGGGTAGCGACCCTCTCGCCGATAACGCCGGTCAAGATGGGAACCGGACTCAGCGGCGATTTCTACCTGCTCGATCATCAGCAGGCCGATGTCGCGCTGTTCGTCGGCGAGGGCGGCGCGATGCTGTTCCCGATGGCGTCGCTGACGCCGCAGCCGGCCGAGGGCCTGGACGCCTTCGTCCCGCTCGCACGGATCGCTCTGCGAGGCGCCGAGCCCAGCTGCGTCCGGCTCGAGCCGATATGGTGGCAACAGGCGCTGCTGCTCGCCGCGGCCTATCTGTCGGGGATCACCCAGGCCGCCTGCGCGATGGCGTCCGACTATGCCAAGCTGCGCCACCAGTTCGGCCGGCCAATCGGTTCCTTCCAGGCCGTCAAGCATCGCTGCGTCGACATGGCGATCGGCGCGGAGGCGATCGGCTCGCAGATCGCCTTCGCGGCGCTCGTCATCGGCGGCGATGCGCCCGACGCGACCTTTCAGGCGATGTCGGCCAAGTTCGTCGCCGCGCAAAACGCGATCCGCAGCGCACAGGACAATATCCAGCTGCATGGCGCGATCGGCACGACCGCCGAGCTGCCCGCCCATCTTTATCTGAAGCGTGCACACCTCGTCGATCGGCTGTTCGGCTCGAGCCGGCTGCTGGGAGACCGGCTGCTAGCTTCGGACGGCCCCTATACCGGCTTTGAGGACTGACCGCCGTCGGTCGGGAACCTATGGCGCCGCCGCCCGGCCATCCCTTTTCAACGAGATCAATCGAGCCAAGGAGAACTGCCCGTGCCCAACTACAAGAGCCCCCCGCCCCTGACCTGGCATGCGGGTCGCCTGAAGGATCGCGTCATTTTCGTGACCGGCGCATCGAGCGGCATCGGCAGTGCGGCAGTGCGCTTGTTCGCGGAGGAGGGCGCAAAGGTCGTCCTCGGCGCGCGGCGGCGCGACATGACCGACATGATCGTCAAGGAACTCTCCGATGGGGGTCACGAGGCAATGGCGGTGACCTGCGACGTGCGCAGCGAGGATTCGGTCGCCGAGGCGATCGACGCCACCGTCGCCCGGTTCGGACGGCTGGACGGTGCGCTCAACAATGCCGGCATCGCGGGCGCGCACGGGCCGCTCCACACCCACGACATGTCGCGCTACGACGATTATCTGCAGACCAATCTGCGCGGCGTCTTCCTCTGCATCAAATATGAGGTGATGGCGATGCTGGAAACCGGCGGCGGGGCGATCGTGAACACCAACTCGGCCGCGGGGCTGAAGGGCGCGCCCAACAATTCGCTCTACTGCTCTACCAAATGGGGCATCACCGGCCTCACCCGCGCCGCCGCGCTCGACTATGCGGATCACAATATCCGGGTGAACGGCATCTCGCCGGGACCGGTTTATTCGGAGATCATGGACAAGCTGGCGCCCGACGAGGCCGGGCTGGAGGCGATGGCCGCGCGCTTCCCGATACGGCACATCGCCAATCCCGACGACCCCTGCCGCGCAGCGCTGTTCCTGCTGTCCGATGAGGCGCGCTGGACGACCGGCGTCACCCTGGCCTGCGACGGTGGCATCACGCTGTAAGCTTCGGACGAGATCCGTGCCACCGGCTGCCTGGCCCGCTGTGAGATAGCCATCGACCGTACGCGGCGTCAGCGCGAGCGCACGGGCGATCTGTTTGTTGGAATAGCCGCGTCCGGCAAGTATTACGCAGTCACGAGGACGGGGGTGCAACCTCGGCGAGGTTGGGACGATCGGCAGTTCTCCAACCATCAACCGGCGGGCAGCCTGAAATGCGAAAATGCCAATCATCTGGGCGGCACCAAGATAACGATGCGCTCCCTCTGGACGGCGCGTTCCCGCGACGGTGCAGGATCCCATACGATCGCCGAGCCGGAAATAGGGCACGGTGATGCCCTCGTTCAAACCTTCGCGCGCGCGCCCAATTCGAAACTGGCGCGGTCTTGCCGGTCAAGCCGGGTGATGCGGGGGAGATCGGACCAAAGGAAGGCGCTGTCGGCAAAGACGCAGCCTCGGATGACGGGAGCGCGGCGATAGCGATGCTGTCCGATCAAACGCTCGGCGATCGCGGCCGGATAGTCGGCGGCTGCGGTCCGCATGCGGAACCCATTTCGAAATGGCAGCTCCCGACCAACTCCGGTCTTCCGTTTCTCAAGCGACGAATGGCGGCTCTCGGCCGGAACCAGCCATTCACGGGTGTGGTAACTTGTAGGCAAGCAAGGTGCCCCTTCACCGCTCAGCCTGACGAGGCTCGAACTTGCCGTCGAGCGATTTGCTGGCCGGAAGGGCATGCAGTTCCGTCACGCACTCCCGGCGGCCTAACGCAGTCGCCCCGCCCACATCACTGTCGCGTGCGCTTTGCAGATCAGCGTTGATCAGCGCCGAAAGGTCGGTAACCGGAATGCCCTGGCGATCGTTGAACGTGCCTGCCTTGGGCCAGGATACACCGCGACCGATCGCGAAGGCGGCGCGATACTTGCGCATCATGTTCTTCGGATCGTTTGCCAGCTCGTCCATCAGGAAGGGCACGCTCCAGACCGACCGCTTGAACGGACGCCCCAACGCTGCCTCCAGCTTATCCGCAACCACACCGTAGGTGACGGTGTCACCGGCCAGGAACACGATCTCGTTGCGGATCGTGGGCTCGAAGAACACGATTTCGGCGGTCAGCACGCCGATGTCGTCCGGCGTCGTCACCGTCACTGCGGTGTCGAGGCTGCCGAGCGCGTGGACCTCGCTGTTTTCTAGATCGACGACGCCGAAGTCCGGCTCGAACAGGTAGCTCATGAACATGCCAGTGGAGATGATGACCCACTCGGTCTTGTCTTGCGAGCGCAGCAGCTCGCGCACGTCGAGTTGGGCATCGAAGATGTCCTGCGGACCGCCGCGACCGATCGCCTCGAAATCGACGCCGAACTGCCATGGGAAGTAGCGCGGAATGCCGGATTGCAGAGCCGCCTTGGCGAGCTTCATCGGCGTGTTGATGCCCGCCGCATAGCCCGCGCAGCCGATCACTGTATCATAACGCGTGAAGAGCGCCGCCAGCTCATCGATTGTATCACTCACCAGATCGCCGAGGACGATCTCAATACCCGCCTCCCGGATTTCCGCGATGTCGCGCTGCTTGGATGGATCGCCGGACTCGACAGCGCTCTCGCGGAGCAGGACGCTGATCCTGGCACCGTCAATAGCTGTCGCGCGACGCGCAAGATTACGGAGAACCGGCATGCCGAGTTCGCCGGCGCCCAGTACTAGGATATTGCGCGACTTCACAGTGGAAACAGCATCATTCATCGTTCTAACTCGTTTGACCTTGGTTGCCAGTGATCTGGCAACTCAGGGGAAAGTGTGAAAGATGGGTACATGCATGATACTGCAGTCAGGTCGTTAAGCCGGGAGGACATCCTCCAATATTCCCAGACCGTCTGCGACGGTCTCCGGGACGATGACGATGGGGTCCGCCGTGAGGTGCTGGCCCATGCCGGCAACCGTTGGTCGCTCGGGGTCATTCACACGCTCGGTGTATATGGCCAACTCCGCCATGCGGAGATCGGCCGGCGCATGCACGGGATCACGCAGCGGATGCTGACTCGTACCCTTCGCCATCTGGAGCGCGACGGGCTGGTCGTTCGTCACGATTTCGACGAGGTTGTACCTCATGTCGAATATGCCCTCTCGGAAACCGGCCTGGAGTTGCTGGTCCGGATGGTTCCCCTATGGACGTGGATCGTCGAAAACGTCGACAGCTTCAGGACCGCGCGCGAGACGTTCGACCAGCACCATATTGGCGGAGAGCCCTGACTGAAGCATTGAACTGCCGCCGGAGCTGTCCCCGAATACCATCGTTCCCGGCATCGTCGTGAGAGCCAGCCAGCTCCGGTTTCTCAGCATGAACTTCGATCGCAGCCCATCAGTCTTACACGTACAACGATAAGGCTGGGTTCGATCTAGGTGACAGACTCGGTTGAATTCGCCATTCGGCGGTGCCTTTTCGAATGGCGGGTTTGTACAAGGCGGCCGTCACTCTCGACGGCACTCGACCAGAGCCGGTCGGTCACGACAGGCGCCAAGTATGTCCGGCCCTTACAGAAGCTGCCGATTGGACGCGTAGAAGTGGACGATTGGCAATGCGC
>CBFRWL010000016.1:0-17289 GCA_965727025.1 uncultured Sphingomonas sp. | reverse complement strand
CGAACCAACTCAGCCACAGCAGGTGGTCGGTCAGGAGCAGCGGCCGCCAGCGCGGTGTCGCGATCAGCGCCCCGACCGCGGCGAGAGCAGCACAAAAACCAACCCAGCCCATCTGCGATGGAAGCTGCTCGGCATACCAGATCCAGCCCGCGATCGAGCCGCGCGAAACCTCGGCGTCCGCAATCCCGCCGGCGGACTGGATATTGGCCTGGCCGAATTTGAGCGTGAGGATCAGCAGCGGCACGACGCCGACAAATGCCAGCAACGCGATGACATAGGAGTGCCGATCCCGCGCCAATTGCCATCCGCGCGCATGGAGCAGCGCGATCAGATAGGGCAGGGCAAGGAAGGCGAGGGAGAGCTTGGTGTACATGCCGAGCACGAGCAAGGCGATGCTGAGGTAGAGAAAGCCGATCCGGTGCGTGCGCAAATGGCGCACCAGCCAATAGGCGCTCCAGGTGCCGAAGGCATAGGCGGGGATTTCCAGCATCACCTGCCGGCCCCAGAAGGCGATTTCCGGGAGAACGGCAAAGAAAAGGGCCGCTGAAAAGGCAATGAGCGCGCTGCAATTGAGGCGCAAAAGCGCGTAGGCGCCACATGCCATGAAGCAGTAGCTCGTAAACAGCGCGATCAATGCCGAGGTCTGCGAGACGCCGAACAGCGCATAAAAAAGCGCCAGCTGGAAGGAGAAGAGCGGAGGATAGAGGCCGATCGTCAGCGCTGGATAACGGGTATAATAATCATAGGCGAAGCTGGCGGGATGATCGATCGGCGCAGCCCGGATGAGATCGAGCACGAATGCACCGTTGAGCGCGTGACGCGGCGAGTCGGGCCAAGAAAAAGCTCCTCCGCTCGGGGCGCCGGTAAGGAACAGCAATGCGATGATCGCGCACAACAATGCCATCGGCACCGCCGCATCTTTGGTCACCCCAGCAGAGGAGGTCGGAGCGTCTATCGGCCCAAGCCGTCTCAACGTTGCGCAGCGGGGGAAATTGACGGAATGTCCCATGCTTCGCCGGCTTCGGTCGTTCGGAACCGGTCCTCGCCGACATGCGCCACCGCCAGCGCGCCGCGCAGCCGCGCAGGCGGATCATCCATATTCTCGGCCGAGAGCTGGAAGGTGCCCCAGTGGATCCCGAGCGCATACATGGCACCGAGCCGCTCGAACACGGTGACAGCCTCCTCGGGATCGATGTGGTTTGAAGCCATGATCGATCGCGGCAGATAGGCGCCGATCGGGATCAATGCAAAGCGGACCGGCCCATGCGCAGCCGCTTCATAGGGCCAATGGCCGTCGCCGAGGCCGGTATCGCCGGCGAAGAAGATGTTGCCGCCGGGCAGCGCGATCGTGAACCCCGACCACAACATGCGGTTGCGATCTTTCCCGAACCGCGAGCCCCAATGGTGGACGCGATCGATATAGATCTGGACGCCCGAGCGTAGCGTGACGCTTTGCCCCCAATCACGCGCAACCGCCTCGATCCCCTTGCCCTTGAGGATGGTGTCATTGCCGAGCGAAGTGACGATCAGCGGCCGATCGCGCCGCCACAGCTTTCGCAGCGTCGGTATGTCCATATGGTCATAATGGCTGTGGCTCAGCAGCACGAGATCGATCTTGGGAAGATCATCGAACATCACGCCCGGCGCGCGATGCCGCCTGGGGCCGATACCTGCCATCGGGCCGGCATAGTCGGACCAGATCGGGTCCGTCAGGATGTTCATGCCTTGAGTCTGGATCAGGGCAGTCGAATGCCCGATCCATGTCACCCGCATCTGCTCGCCTTCGACACGGGCCGCCGGCTTGGTCGGCGTCACCGGCACATGGTCCGGCCATTTCGGCCGGTCGTCGGTGAGCAGGAAGCGGAGCAGGCGTGGCGACAGGATATTCGATTTCGGGCTGCTGACGGACAAGTCGCCGCCATCGGGATTGAAGAAGCGGCGGCCATCGAAATGGCTGCTGACCGGCCCGCGATAGTCGATGCGGTCCAGGAAATGGGGAATGACGATGAGCGCGCCGATCAGCAGCACAATCGCAAGGTAAAGTGCTCTCAGAACTGTCTTTAATGTGCGCAAGCAAGGCTCCTCAGTCGCGCACCAACGTCACGAAGTCGATATCGGGCCCACCCATTTCGCGGGCGGCTACCCGCCACCCTGGGCCGAGCGGCGGCATCTTCGTATCGCCATCCGGGGAGCGGTGAACCTCGGTCAGCTCGATGCGCTTGGCCAAGGATAGGAACATCCCGAAAATGTCAGCGCCGCCGATCACCGCGATCTCGGCCGCGTCGCCGGCCGCAGCGATCGCGGCCTCGGCATCATGGGCCACCTCCGCCCCTTCCTTTCGCCATCCGGCGTCGCGGGTGATCACGATGTGCCGGCGGCCGGGAAGCAGCCCTGGCAGGCTCTCGAACGTCTTGCGGCCCATGATCATCGGCTTGCCCATGGTGAGCTTCTTGAAATGCTTGAGATCCTCGGGGATATGCCAGGGCAGGGTGCCCTTGTTCCCGATCACGCCATTGTCGCCCCGGGCCACGATAAGGACAATTTCGGGCTTACTCACACGGCCACCGGTGCTGGAATGTGAGCGTCCGCTTCGTAACCCACGATTTCGAAATCGGCATATTCATATTGGTCGATCGATGGCGGGCGGCGCTTGATCACCAGCTTCGGCAGCGGCTTGGGGCTGCGCGTGAGCTGGAGCCGCGCTTGTTCGAGATGGTTGGAATAGAGATGGCAATCCCCGCCCGTCCAAACAAAATCGCCGACTTCCAGATCGCATTGCTGCGCGAGAATATGGGTCAGCAGCGCGTATGAGGCGATGTTGAACGGTACGCCCAGAAAGACGTCGCAACTCCGCTGGTAGAGCTGGAGGCTCAGCTTCCCGTTGGCGACATGGGTCTGAAACAACAGATGGCAGGGCGGCAGCGCCATGTGCGGCACATCGGCCGGATTCCATGCGGAGACGATCTGGCGCCGCGATCCGGGATTCGCCTTTATCATGGCGATGAGTTGCGCGATCTGGTCGATATGGCTGCCGTCGGGGCCGATCCAATCGCGCCACTGCTTTCCATAGACCGGGCCGAGATCGCCACTGGCGTCGGCCCATTCGTCCCAGATGCTGACCTTATTCTCCTTGAGCCAGGCGATGTTGGTGTCCCCGCGCAGGAACCAGAGCAGCTCGATGATGATCGAGCGCAGGTGAAGCTTCTTGGTCGTAAGGACGGGAAAGCCCTTGGAGAGATCGAACCGCATTTGATGCCCGAACACAGAGAGCGTGCCGACGCCGGTGCGGTCCTCCTGCGCCACGCCATCGTCGAGGATGCGGCGGATCAGATCGAGGTAGCTCTGCATGGTAAACGCTATGCCGTCGCGGCGGTGACGTGCCAAGCATGAATGCAAGCCGCAACTAAGTCCAATGTGGATCGAATATGGTTAACGTGGCGGCAAAATGGAGCTTTCCGGCGCTGCCGGTATCTTTTTCTCTGCCCACATTGGCCGGATGCGGCATTTGGATCCGGCCTTTGCACTTCGCGGCGCCTCCGAGGCGTTCAGGGTCGTCACGGCTGCCGATGCGCTCGATCTGATCGGCCATGGCTTGGCAGAAGCCAGGTTCGAAATCCTGCGTTTGGCCCATCTCAGCAGGGCGGGCGAGGTGATCCTGATCGAGGACCAGCCTGGCGGCCAAAGCATGCTGAAAATCGCGCCGGGGCAGATATTGCGAAGAGCGTGCCTGCTCGGAACCCAGCGGTTGCTGATCGCGCATAATCATCCGAGCGGCGATCCCGCACCAAGCCGGGCCGACCGCGTGGCGACGAGAGAACTCGCCGAGCTGCTGCGCGCGGCGGATATCGCGCTGGTCGATCATATGATCTTTGCTCGGGAAGGCGTCACCAGCTTCCGCGCGCTCGGTTTGCTTTAGTGCCGGATCAGGCAGCGAGACCGGCATAGGCGCGCCGGAGACGTGCGCGAAAAGCATCGAGGCCATATTCTTCGATGGCGCGCAGGGCAGCCGCTTTACCCAAATGGTTACGAAGCGTTTCGTCTTCTGACAGGCGCATGAAGCCACCGGCCATCGCTGCCGCCGTCGGCGCGGCGAGGAGCGCGCACGCATCGTTCAGCACCTGCGTATGGCTCAGTATGTCGGTCGCCAGGATCGCGCGGCCCGCCGCCATATAGGAATAGATCTTCATCGGGGTGTTCACCCCCTTGAGCCGCGGCGAACAGAGAATGTCCGCCTGGCGCAAATAGCTGCCGAGCAGCGCAATCGGTCGCTGGCCCAGGAAGATGACATTGTCGTGCAGGCCCAACGCAGCCGCCATCTTCTTGTGCTGATCGATCATCGCTGGCGTGCCGCCGATCACGACAAGGTTGCAGCGCTGGGCTTCGGGCACGGCCGCCAACGCTTCCATCGCCAAGCCCACGCCTTGATAGCCCTCAAGGTTGCCCACATAGAGGGCGAGCGGGCGGGGCAGCTTGCAATGCGCGCGCAGATCCTCGGCATCCGCCAGCTTATCCGGCGGCGGGAAGGCTACATCGGGCAGCAAGTGCACGCGGGCCGGATCGGTCGCGGCGCGGGCGCGCTCAGCAATGGCTTCGCATACGGGCAGAACCAGATCGGCGCGGGACATGGCCTGCCGCTCGATCCAGCGCAGCATCGGGATGACCGGACCGGCCTTCGGCCACTTCTCGGCGATCTGGTCGGCCATCAGCGAGTCCATGTCGTACACGACGCGGAACTTGCCGAACGGCCTCGCCGCCAGCGCAATGAATACGGACTCTTCCACGCCATGGACGACATCGTAGCGATTGCGGAACATCAGCCGGAAAGCAGCGATCGCCAGCCACAGATCGCAGACGAGCTTCTTGACGGAAAAGCCGATCGGAACATTGCGAACGCCGGGCGGCGCGCTGATGCGCAGCAGCCGCATGCCGGCCACCTCGATGTCCTCGCCTTCATGATAAGTCAGCAGATCCACCTGATGGCCCATCGCGCAAAGCGCCTCTACCGCGAGGCGCACCGCTATCGGAGTTCCGCGTTCGCTGAAGAACGGATGAGGCGCCAGCAGGAGGATCTTCATTAGAGCGGATTGCTTCCCGCCAGCCGAAGCCGCGTTTGATCCACCAGAAAGCGTAGCGGGCTGGCCAGCTTTCCGAAGCTTTCGAGAGGCGTAGCCGGATCACGCAACGCGCGCTTGAGCGAAGCCGAGGGCGTCGATGGCTGAAGCGCCACATTCAGCGTCGAGCCGAACGATCCGATTGCCTGAGGCCAGCCGGGCAGGGGCAGCGGATCCGATCCGGCGAGTGTCTTGAGCTTCCCATCGAACTGGGGGACGCGCCATGCTGCCGGCCTTCCGCCATTATCCCCCAGGAAGAGGCGGGCGCGGTCAGCCGCACTTGTCAGCCGATTCACAAGCGCGCCGCGCTTCCCCAGCCATTTGCCGACTCCCCAGGGCAGCACGACGATCGCATCGGCAGCATCCATATCGGCCACCACTTTCTCCGCCGGCGCGCCGTCCGGCATGCAAGCGTCGGTACCGAGCGCGAGAATCTCGAGCTTTTCGCTGCTTACGATTTGGCGCCCCGCCAGCACGAGAAGCTTCCGCGACTCATCGAACCAGAGCGACTCCGGCTCATCGGTGGCGATCAGTTCGTGTCGCAATGAATCGAAAACATCATATCCGTCACGTTCGGCGAGCATGACGACGCCGACTTCGCCACCAGCGGCAGCCAGGCGATCATTTGCGATGCCCAGTGCGACAAGCGCTTCGCTTGCACTATGAAGATGGACATGCGCGTCGATAGCAACGCGCACCGCGCGGTTGGTCATGCCGCCAGCCTTTTTACGGAGCGTTGTGGCCATAAGCGGTCCGCGACTTCGAAGCTGAGCAGAGGAGCGGTGGTCAATTTGCCGCCGACGATGGTATGGACGCCGGGCGGATCATCGATCCGCACATGATCATGCGGCGATAATTTCCTGCCACTACCGTCGACGTCGGGCAGCAGCCCCGCCATCACCGCCAGCAGCTTTGCTTGTGCGAGGCCAAAGCCGGGCAAGGCGTGATCGAGCACGGCGACGAACTCGCGTACATCCTCCTCGGTCGGCGCTGGCTCCCGCTCGCCGGGCGCAGGCCGGTAATAGGTTCCCGCATAAGTCTTGCCGGCCAGCGGGCGCAGGAAGAAGCTCCGGCCGCGCCCAGGTTGTTCCGAGACCGCCAGTGCGGAGTCGCCGGGGAAAGGAAGGTCGAACACCAGGTTGAATGCCAGAGTGGCAGTCGTCGGGCCGGCCGGGCGATCGGGCCACTGATTGCTCCAGGAGCCTGTGCAATTGATCACAATATCCGTTTCGATCAGCGTTTCATTCCCATTGGGGCCTTGTTTCATCCACACGCCGGCTGCTCTTCCGTCGCGCATCTCCACCCGGATGATCTCGCTATGCGAAAAAAGGGATTCTGCAGCCAGTCCAGCTTCTTTGGCGATCGCCGTGAGCAGTCCTTCGACGTTGCTAATCGTAGCGTCATACCAGTGGGCCGCGCCCACCAGATCAGCCGTAGGAACAGGATAACGCGTTGCGATTTCTTCCGCCGGGATCAGGCTCAGCCTGGGCAGGTCCGGCTCGTCGCCAAGCATTTTGAAGAGGATCGCCTCGAGCGTACCCGCCGCCTGAAACGCAATCGGCGAACGGAAACAGCCGCGATACAGCGGCATGACGCAGGAGAGCGGCTTCACGAACTGGGGGTAATTTTCGAGATACCAGCGTTGGGCACGGCGCGAGCGGCGCCACCGCGCGAGGTCAAGCGTCTGCAAATAGCGCAATCCGCCGTGGATGATGCCATAGCTGTTCCCGCTTGCGCCGGCCGCAAGCTGATTGCGTTCCACAAGCACCGGCTTGAGGCCCTTGCGCGCGGCAGCGAGCGCCATGGTTATGCCTTGGACGCCGCCGCCGACGATCACGACATCGGCGCGCATCGTCAATGATCGTCCTGGGCAACAATCCTGTCGATGCGGTACGCCGGGGTCGAGCGATACCGCGTGAAAATCACGATTTCCGCCATCAGCCCGACGGCGGCGACCTGGATGCCGAGCACGATCAGCAGCACCGTGAGCAGCAGCGCCGGCCGGTCGGCCAAGGGAACGCTGCCAAAGCTCTTTTCCAGCACGACATAGAGGCCGCAGATGAGACCGAGAGCAAGCAGGGCGGCGCCAATCGTCCCGAAGAAACGGAACGGCTTGTGCATGAACCGCGTCATGAAGGCGAGGCCGACAATGTCCATCAGCCGCGTCACATAATCGGTCGGCCGGTGGGCGCGGAACCGGCGATCCACATCGGCCTGCTCCAGCACGATCTGCTTCACGGAAAAGCCGAGCCGCTCGGCCAGCAGCGGAAGGAAGAAGTGCTGATCGCTCTGCAGGTGCAACTCGTCGAACACGGACCGACGAATGACACGCGCGGTGCAGCCGGGATCATCGAATTTCGAGCCGGCGAAACTCGCCGCGAGATTGAAGATGCTGCCGCGCCAGCGGCTCATCGCGGTGTCCAGACGGCGATCGCGCGCACCGGCCACGACATCGAAGGACCTCGCCGCTTCGAGCATCACCGGGATCGATTCGGGCGTTACCTGGAGGTGCGCCGGCAATATGAGCAACGTGTCGCTGCGCGCATGTCGAACACCTTCCTGGATGCAGGCGGATTCGCCGAATGCGCGGCTGAGCGAGATTACGCGGATCCCTGCCTTCTCGCCGCCAAGCCGTTCCAGAGCTTCGGCATAGGTCGCGTGCGGCCCATCCAACACATAGATGAACTCAAAGCTGCGGCCGGTTCTTTCCAGTGCCGAGCGATAAGCGTTCCAGACCGCATCGGCGCCATCATCCTGAAGCATCACGGGAATGATGACCGAGATGTCGCAGGCGCCTTCGATGGCGGGAAGTTTGGTTTCTATGTTCATGGCTTTCTCAATACAGGCTGCTTCACGCGTGAAGACAGGACCGCGGAGAGCTGGGCATATCGGCTCACGTCCGGCTCAACCACAGCAAAAAGATGGCCGATCAAGGCCCAGGCGACGAGGAACAGCGCAAGCGAAAAGAACAGCATCGCCATGCCGGCCTGCACGACCAGCGTATGGCCAGTTCCCAGCAATGCCCAAAGCGAGCAAAGAATACCGAGCACGGCGAACAGAGCGGTCGTGCGCGCCTGCCACGCCAGCGGGCTGTGCGCATAGCTTAGCAGGGCGCGGATCGAGACGATATCGAGCGCGACCTTGTAGATCCGCGAGAAGCCATATTTCGACGATCCGAACTGGCGGGCGCGGTGGTTCACCTCAATCTGTGCAAGCCGCGCGCCCGCAAGCTGGGAGAGCGCCGGAATGAAGCGGTGCATCTCACCATACATCGGAATGCCCTGAATGAGCGACGCCTTATAGGCCTTGAGCGAGCAGCCGCTATCCTTCACCTCGACGCCCATGATGCGCGCGATGATCTTGTTGGCGACCTTGGAAACAAATACGCGTGCGCCGCCATCCTTGCGCTTCTTGCGCCATCCAATGGCAATGTCATAGCCTTCGTCGATCAATGCGAGCAGCCGCGGAATATCCATCGGATCGTTCTGGAGATCGCCGTCCATGGTGACGACCACATCGCCTCGCGCGGTTTCGATGCCGGCCGCCATGGCCGCAGTTTGCCCGTAATTGCGGCGAAATTTCACCACCCGCACGCGAGGATCTTCGGCGACCAGGTCGCGCGCGCGCTGATAGGTCGAATCCTTGCTGCCGTCATCGACGAACAGGAGCTCATAATCGAGATGATGCGGGGCGAGTGCTTCCACCACCGCCGCATGCACGCGGGCGACATTCTCTTCTTCATTGTACAAAGGCACGACAATCGAAACGCTTACCATTCAGCACCCTTTTGCCGGCCCACGCCGTGCAGCCCTAATCATCACTCTATTCGAGCGTGGGCGCAACCCTTTCATGCTGCAACTGCTAAGCAACGCTGTCCCGAATTGGACGGCCGAGCGACGCTCTAGGCGAAAGGCTTTTAGCGGGAGCAGGGCTTGCCTTGCCGGATTTGACCTTATCATGCCAGGCGATCGCCATCGCCATTCCAAGTGTCATGAAAATGATCGAATGATTATCCTCCTCGCTCAGCACGGTCTTGATAAGCAGGAAGGATGCGATGGTCGTAAGCGCCATCAAGGCCAGATTATTGTTGGTTTCCCGGCCTCTTATCGAAACCATGAACATGGTATGGAGGCCGAACAGCAGCATCCCATAATAGATCGCAAAGCCGACCAGCCCATAATCGAGCGCGATCCACAGAAGATAATTGTCGAGAGAAACGCGTCCATATCCGATCACACCCAGTTCGGCCGGGCCTTGGCGCGGCCCATGGCCTATGATAGGGCTTCGCAAAATGGCACCCCGGGAAACGATCTTCTGGATTTTGCGAGTTTGATCGCTGTAAACGGTCCCGTGGCCGCCGACAAAGCGGTCGCGCAGGCTGCCCACCGACATGATCGCGCCAAGCAGGCCAATCATCATCACCGGATAGGCGAGGGTAATTGACGGCCCCAGAAGGCTGAATTTTTCTCGTAGCCAAATCCGCCCCGCCCAAATCAATATGAAAATGCCGTGGGACGTTGTAAATCCGATCAGCCCGAGACGCGATTGCGGCAAGGTCATCACGTATAGAAACGTAAAATCAACGGCCACAAATAATAGTCTTGAGCACAGCTTTTTCGCAGAGAAGATAAAATAAAGAATGGTGGGCGTGACGAGTGCCATGATCTCAGCAAATGGCAAGGGTTGTCCGTACACCGATTTTGCCCGGTAAGCGCCAAATCTAAATTCGCTTTTCAATGTTCCGGACATGGTTTCCATGTCGACCTGCAGCAGCGACGGGATATGGCCGTTCCATAACACGCCTTTGTTCGACGCTTCGAGAATGGCGATGACGCCGATCGTGAGGCATGCGATGAAGAAAATCCGCATCGCCTTTATCATCATCCGTTCATCGCGAAACGTGTAGAGCGAGACGAAGAATACGCCCGTCCATGCAATCTGATCGTTGACGAAATTCCTGATCGCGGCCGAAGGGGATCGCGCGCCTGCGATCGAAAGAAATTGCATGAGGACGAACGCCGCCAGCAGCTTCCAGATGATCGGCTGTCCCTCCATCGTCTCCCGCATGTCTTTGCGGAACTGCGCATTGGTGGAGAGGCACACCAGCAGCAGCAGGCACATGGGCGCCAGCAGGAGCCTTCGGAATGAAATCCATGGCAACCCCGGCAACTGCAATGCCATATAATCCGGCCACGCAATCGAGACGCCGACATAGGCCAGCAGCAGGCTGCTCATCGTCCGCGTCGGCGCCGTGTCTCGATCGGGCAGGACCCAAACGACCAGCATCGCCATGACCACCAGCGGCGAGAGCAGGACCATCAGCTGGCTTGGAGGCAGCTTGGCCCAATAACGGCCATACATCGCACCCAGGGCGGCAGCGCAGATGATGCCGAACAGCTGAAGCAGTTGAGCCCGAAGTCTCGGGCGCTGTCGCATATAGTCCGGGAGAAGCTGCCTTTCCGGCTCGATCAGCGCGAGCAGGAACGGACCGATTTTCCGGCTATATTGCCTTATCATCGTTACTCCCGCCCTTCAGTAGCCAACCAGCCGATCGTGAATGCCGGACTCCCGCCGTTTAAGCAAGCAAGCGGGCGTCAAGGTTGACATCCCGCCATACGAGCCGCATCGCGATCCGGTCCAGACGAGGCCGCCTTGCCAGATCGAAGTGAACAAATCGTGGCAATCAAGCCAGTGGCGGACGCAAGCAACGCTTTCGTTGCGCTGTTCGCCAAAGCGGTGGCGGATCAAGGATTTCAGATCCGGGATTTCAATTGGCGGGATGTGGCGGAAGGAAGGGCGGACGTTGCGATCCTTCATTGGCCTTATGAACTGACGGGGCTTGGCGGCATTTCCGGCGTCAAACGATGCTTGGCGGCCTATCGGACGCTCGGCAAATCCCGCAAGCGCGGGACGCGCTTCATCTGGGTGGCGCACAATGCGCAGCCGCACGATGCGGGGCGGCTTTCCGGCTTTCTCATGCGTCGCTTCGTCACATCGATCGACGGCATCATCCACCTGTCCGCGCATTCGGCCGAGCTGGTGCACAGCCTTTATCCCCGCTCACTGGCGCTTCCGGAAGCCCAGACCGTCCATGGCCATTATCTGGACGTCTTCAAAACGCCAGTGCAGCCCCCGGCCTGGAAGTCCGATCAGGTCCGGCTCGGCTATTTCGGCCAAATCCGCGCCTATAAGAATGTCGAGACGCTTGCGAAGATCGTGGCGCAGATGCCGCGCCATATAAATTTATCGGTCACTGGCCGGGGAACACATAGCGGCATCGTGGCCGATCTTCAAAGCATAGCGGCGGACGCCGGCAACGTCGTGCTCGATATTCGGCCGGACGCCCTGTCCGATGAGGAGGTTGAGCGTGCGGTCGATCAGGCCGATGGCGTGGTGCTGCCCTATCGGGCGATCCTGAACAGCGGCGCCGCCATTTTTGCCCTGTCGCGGGCGCGGCCGGTCTTGGCTCCCAATACCGGCAGCTTGCCTGAGCTGCAGGCGATCGTGGGATCGGATTGGCTTCACCTCTATGACGGCGAGATCAGCGTGGACGCGGTGGAAAAATTTGCGGATTGGCTGAAACATAAACCAAATCTTGAACGTCCCGACCTATCGAGGCTTTCATGGGCGCGCGTGGGAAAAGACATTGCTGGCCTGATCGATCGCCTTACGGCTTGAATCCGGTCAGCTTGTTTCCCAATCGCCAATTGCTGAACGAAACCGGCAGTTTTGTAAAAATTGCCGTGTTCGTTCCTACCTTCCGCCGCCCGCAATTGCTTCTGGCAGCGCTCGAAAGTTTGCGGCACCAGAGTTTTCCCAATTTTCAGATCGTCGTTTCGGATAATGATGGCACCAATGCCGATGGTGCCAAGGTTGCGTCCGCCTGGGCGGTCGCAAACGATTTTCAAGATCGCGTGCACGTTACGATCGCGCATGAGCGAGGCCTGGCACAAAACCGCAATCATGCGTTACGTCTCGCCTTCGACCTTTTGAACGTCGACTTCGTGGCGATGATCGACGACGATTCCGAGGCTCATCCGCAATGGATCGAGCGGATTGTCAGAGCCTGCTCTACCGATGCCGAGCTTATTGGCGGACCGACGATCTATCGCCTCGCCAACCAAGCGCCAGCCGACATATGGCATGCAAGCCTGTTCGGAATTCCCTATTCCGCTTCCGACTTCGTCCCCCGCCTGAGAAGCAGCAACAACTGCGTCATCACACGGCGCCTCTACGATCGCTATGACGGCATCGTGTTCGATCCGAGATTTGGGGCCAGCGGCGGGGAAGACAGCTTCCTCTTCCTGCAGGAAAAACAACGCGGAACGCGCATGTGGTGGCAGCATGACGCGGTCGTTTACGAGGATGTGCCGGCCGAGCGGGCTACCCTCAACTGGGTGGCTGATCGCCAACGCACCAATGGGGTGAACGCGGCGCGTATCGATTGCCGGATGAATGGCGCTGCCGTCGCCTGGCCGAGGCAGTTGGGCCTTTCCTTGCGCGACGCGATGGGCGGCATTCGCGCCATTGCCGCAAGCCAGGACCGGGCCGCGATCTCAGCCTGTTTCCAAAATTCACGAGGCAGGCTGGAAGGGCTCCTTGGCAGGATATCCCTTCACGATAGCCAGCTATCAAGGGCCCTTACGGAATAAAAGCCGCTGCAGGCTTCCTTCTGCGCGTGCCTTGAGGATAGCCCAGGGAACGGCATCCGCTGCTTCAGCCATCGACAGATCGCGGAGCGCGCGATTGGCCTGGCGGGAGGCTTTCAGCGTGAGCAGCAGGGCGCGGACCCTTTTCAGCGGATTGATGGAAGCGCCACCGATCGGGAAGTCGTAGCCGTTGGAGACGAAAAAGGTGCGTATGTAGGTCAGCGTCTGCCGTTCCGGCGGGATGAGATGGTAGACAGTGGCATCCCACACCCAGCTTCCGGTTCCCCCGTCGAGCAAGATGCGGCGGATTATGTCGACTTCCTCTCCGCCACGGCGCCGTCCGGGCGCAACGCCGAGCGCAGGGTTGTAGCGATATCGGCGCTGCTCCACGCCGCGAAGCGCGTAGTTGAGGCCGTAGGGTATGCGCCACCGCGAAATCTCGGTCCAATCGGGCTCGTCTCGAATGGCGAGGAGCGGCGCAAGCTGCTCCACGCTGTCGGCAAACCATTGCTGAACGGGCTCTTCGAAGACCGGCTCGGTCCGGCCGCCGAAAATCGCATCCTGCGGCCGCGCCTTAAACGCTGCCGCATAAGCGGCGAGCCACTGAGGGTGAACCAGCACGTCGTCGTCAGTCCACAGGATATATTCGCCCCTGGCCTCGTTCACGCCGGCATTGCGCGCGTTGGACAAGCCCGCTTGCGGCTCACTGATCCGGCGCAACGGCAGGCGGGTACGATAGCGGTCGATCGTCGCGGCGGTGTCGTCGGTGCTGCCATTGTCGACCACCAGAAGTTCCCAATCGTCTTCAGGGTAGTGTGCCCGCGCCTCGACGAGCGATTCCAATGTCCGTGCGAGGCTGGCCGCACGGTTGCGCGTACAAATGATGACGGTGATGAACGGGCCGTCAAACTCCATCTTCGTCCCCTGCAGCGCTCCTCAAGCGCAGGCCCCCTTGTGATGCTTCGCCTTGGCTCAAGAAATTCATAGACTATCCGGCACCGGCGCTCCGGAGGAACGAGGCTTTCGCCTCAAGCCATTCTTGAGAAAGGCCAGCTCGCCCAGCGTCTCTCGTAGAAACTGACGCGCGAACAGCGCGAGAAAGGCTGGATAGACAAGCCCGCCGATGGCCACCATGATCGGCAAACGCTGCCAGGGCTGCAATCTGTCAAGCTCATAATAGCCGATCGCCATGACGATGATCGCCATGACCAGCGCCGCCAGATAGGCAGGCGCGATCGCGCGAAGATTGTCGATAGGACGCAAACCGATCCCCCGCCGTGTGAGGCTGAGGCCATAAGGCAGCGTGACGTGCGATTCGATCGCCTTGGTAGAGGAGGCGGCAATTGCACCGAAAGGAATGGCGGCGAGCGCTGTCACTCCCGTAACGATCAGAGACACGATGTAGAAGCGGAGCGACAGTGCCGAGCGGTTTGCCGACGCGAGCGCGGGGATGAAGAAATACATGATGACGGAGGGGCCAACGATGAGGCTGTTGATGATCATGATCAGACCCGCGTCGTGCCATTGCGGGCCGAATATGATTCGCGTGAAATCGGGTGCAACGGCGGCCATGCCGAAGAAAATCGGGCAGGCAAGCAGGCTGCAACTCCGCGTGACGCGTACATAGGCGGGCGCGAGCGGCCTGCCTTCATCCTCGAGCCGCGAGAAGGCTGACATCGCCGCGGCCTGCAACGGCGTGATGATGAGCTGCGCCATCAGATTGAGCACCCGCGTGCCGACCCGGAATTGGGCCAATGCGGCTGGGCCGATCGCCGCGCCGATCACAAGGCCCGCTATCTGCGAGTTGGCTTGTCCGATCAGTTGATTGGCGAGCAGATGGCTCGACATGCCGCTGAGGCTGCGGACATCGGACCAGCGGAAAAACAGTTTTGGCTGCCAGCCGGAGGTGCGCCACAAGATGATGCTCGTGATCGACGCGCTGAGCAGCCGGCTGACCACCAGCGCCCACACACCCCAGCCGATCCAGGCGAGGGCGATGCCGATCACGCCGCCCAGCACATTGGCGGCCATGTTGCGGCTCGCGATCGCCTTGTAGCGGAAGTCGCGGCGGAGCTTGGCGGTATGGACGGCGGTGATGGCCTCCACGAACAGCGCCAGCGACAATGCGAGCAGAACGAGCGCGAAGGTGGCGTCGTAAACGAAATAGCTGATCGGGGTGGCGATACCGCCGATGAGGGCGCAGATCAGGCTGGCGATGGCGATATTGGTCCAGAAGGCGCTCGATGCGACCTTGTCGTCCCACTCCTTGCGCTGGATCAGCGCGTCTGGGATCCCGGCCACGACCAATACCCGGCTGAGATCGATGAAGATGGTCGCAAACGCGACAATGCCGAACTGCACCGGCGTCAGCAGACGCGCGAGGACAATGAAGATGGCGGTCGAGGAAAGATTGTTGAAGATGGCGCCGGTGACCATCCACATTCCGCTTTTGGCAAAATTTGCCTTGATACTCATGCTTCGCCGGATCGCCTGCTGGAGCTCATCGCACGCGGCCTATCGGCTCGACCGAAATGCCTTGCAACCGAATTGAAAGGTAAATGCGGGCATTTGCCGTCCATGAACGTGACACTGTCAGTTCCGATGAAAACTTGTCATTGAATCGCGCCATCGCTAGGCCAGCCGTGTGGACGTTGCAATGCACAATGAACCTGACGCCATAATGGAGCGGTCAGCTACCGGCCCGGCGAAAGCGCCCTCGGTCAGTGTGGTGATACCCACCTTTAATCGGCTGGGTACGCTGCCGCGAGCGTTGGAAAGCGTGCTGCGCCAGACATATGACGACATCGAGGTCATCGTTGTCGACGATTGTTCCAGCGATGGCAGCTGGGACTATTTACAAACGATCCGCGATCCAAGGCTGCGCGTGATCCGGCACGAAACCAACAGAGGCGGGAGCGCAGCGCGCAACACCGGCATCAAGGCCGCACGCGCGGGACTGATCGCGTTTCAGGATAGTGACGACGAATGGCTGGTGACCAAGCTCGCCACCCAGATCGAAGAATATCGCCGGGTGAATTCGAGCGAATTCGGCGCCATCTATTGCGCCAAGATCACGAACGGCGAAGGAAAATTCGGCGTCTATGGCCCGCGCGAGGTGCAATATATGCCCTTGCCGGGCTATGATAAAACGTCCGGGGACATATCGCGCGAGCTGGTGCGCCGCGCGATGATCAGCACTCAGACGCTCGTGGCCAGAAAGGATCTGCTCGAAAAGATCGGCGGCTTCGACGAGACGCTGAAGCTCGGGCAGGATTGGGACATGACCACGCGCTTGTCCCGCGTCACCAAGTTCCTGTTCGTGGACAAGCCGCTGGTGCTCTGCTTCACCTCGCCGGACAGCATCTCCAAGGTCAAGGCCAATCAGGCGGTGGCGCGCAAGACGCTGCTCGACAAGCATTTCGACCTGATCTCGCAGGACAAGGCGCTCCATGCCTTTTATCTCACCGAGATCGCGCGCGTATATCAGCGGACCGGCTGCTGGCGGCAGTCGCTGCCCTGGCTGGTCAAGGCGCTGAAGATCTACCCGCTTGACCGCCGCGCCTGGATCGCGCTCGCGCTGGGCAGCGCCAAATCTATCGTCTCGGCTAAACGGCTCGATCTGATGTGACCGTGCCTGCGGCAAGCGTTATCGTTCCCCATTATAATGATCTTGCCGCGCTTGATGCTTGTCTGCGCGCGCTCGAAGCGCAGACATATCCCCGGGGTCAGTTCGAGATCGTCGTGGCGGATAACCATTCGCCCTGCGGCATCGATGCCGTGCGCGAAATCATTGCCGGCCGTGCGAAGCTCGTCAATGTTTCCGAGCAGGGGGCTGGACCTACCCGCAATGGCGGCGCGGCTGCGGCTTCGGGGAAGTTGCTGGCTTTCACCGATTGCGATTGCCTGCCGGAACCGGGGTGGCTCGGCGCCGGGTTGGCGGCCTTGGATCGCGCCGATATCGTCGGCGGGAAGATGACAGTGCTGGTCGATCGCAGCCGGCCGCTGACGGCAGCCGAAGCCTTCGAGCTCGTCTTCGCGTTCGACAATCGCACTTATGTCGAGGCCAAGGATTTTACCGTCACCGCAAACCTCTTCGTTCGTAAAGCCGATTTCGAACGGGTAGGGGGGTTTCGGGTTGGCGTGTCCGAGGATCAGGAATGGTGTCTGCGCGCCAAGCGCATGGGCTTGCGGATCGCCTATGCCGATGACGCGGTGGTCGGGCATCCCGCGCGGCGGACGTGGGGAGATTTCCTGAAGAAGTGGCGGAGGCTCGTTGCCGAGCAATATCAAATCACGCGCGAATGGCCTTTCGGCAGGCTGCGCTGGATGATCAAGACCTGGGCGCTGCCCTTCTCGATCATCGCCCATGTGCCGCGCGTTCTGGCGAGCAACCGGATCGATGCGGGCAGCAAGCCGAAAGCGCTTATGGCGCTTGCCCGGATCCGCCTGTGGCGCTTTGCCGAGGCGCATCGCGCGCTTTTCCGATACCGCTGAAAAGAAAAATCCCGCCACTCCAAGAGCGGCGGGAT
>CBFRWL010000015.1:0-17977 GCA_965727025.1 uncultured Sphingomonas sp. | reverse complement strand
CATGTGCGGCCGCAAAGCGGTATCGGCGGGCTACCGAGCTGAACGATTGGACGCCCCCTGGCCATTCACGTCCAAATCCGGACAGCCGCAAACCAAACTTTCCGGCTGTTGCAGCGGGGGCGAATCGCATCCTTGATTCCGGGCTGTCCGCTTCTAGGCGCGCAGTCTGGAGGGCGAACGGCGGGAATATTGGAAGGGGGGAGCGGCATGGTTTCGCGATGACAGGGGTGGTCAGCACTCGAGCCAACCCCAGGTGGAGACGCTTGTCAGGCGAATTGATACGTTGCATCCTCGATGAAACGGCAACCACAAGGGTTGCGCATATGGAGAGATGTCTATGTCGAGCGAAATCACCCAGGTTCCAGACGTGCGACGATATGGCGAGTGGTGCCTGATCGCGGGGGCATCTGAGGGGATCGGCGCCGCCTTTGCCGAGGCTCTGGCCGGGGCCGGATACAAGCTGGTGATGGTCGCCCGGCGGCCCGAACCTCTCGAAGCTGCGGCGGCGCGGTTGCGCGGGAAACACGGTGTGGAGGTGCGGACCATCTCGGCCGACCTCGCCGAGCCGGACGCGGCCGAGCGGGTCTTCGCGCAATGCGCCGACGTCGAGGTGGGTCTGTTGATCTACAACGCCGGAGCGGTGCCCGGTATGGCCGACCTCCACGATTTCCCGGAGGACGAGGCCTATCGGACGATGACCCTCAACGTCGTCGGCCAAACGAAATTCTCCTACCTGTTCGGCGGCAAAATGCGCGAGCGGGGGCGTGGCGGAATCATCCTGATCGGCTCGATCGCATCTGCCAGCGGCTGTGCCCGGCTGACAACCTATTCAGCCGCGAAGGCCTATAGCCAGATCTTCGCGGAAGGGCTGTGGTACGAAATGAAGCCCTATGGGATCGATGTCCTCGGCCTGTCCTGCACGACAACTCGCACCCCGGCGATGGAGCAGCTGGGTATGCCGATGGACAATCCGGAATTCCCCTCGGTCGAGCCAGAACAGGTGGTGGCCGAAGGCTTCGCCGCCTTCGGCAATGAGCCGATCCATTTCATGAATGGCAGCCGCGCCACGGTCGACGCGGTCCAGGCCATGCCGCGGGCCGAGGCGGTGCAGATGATAAGCGAGGGGATGAGGGCCATCGTGCCGACCAAGGTGCCGGCCTGAGGGACTGCCGGCCGGGGCGACCGGCGCCCCAGCCGGGTACATGGAGCTGTCACATTATTGAGGGGAATGCGATACTTCGCTGTACCGGCTACCGATATCGACGAAGCGTGAGCCGGCAGGCCACACAGCCGATCTCAAGTAGCTTCCGATGTACGGGCGACATTCATCGCATTGATCTTGGATCGCGTTATACTCCCGTTGAAGCATGCTGATTTGTCCAAGCTACGCGGCGACGAATGAGGTTGCTGCTGGGCATGTCCCTACGATCGCTCCGCCATCACCACTCGAACGGATTGTCTCCGGCTGTGGCTTCAAAACCCCAGCTTCCTAGCGGAGTACAACCATCGTCCCCTTCGGCGCTAGCCGAATGCAGCGCGCCATGCGCCGACGCGGTGGCTGCGCCTCATCTGGTCGGACGAGGACCATGACACAGTCACCGGTCTACCACTGGTAAACACATCCCGGCGATACCCGGTGATTAGCCGCCCGGAGGCGGCATAGCACCGTGTATCTCGTTTGCTTTCGCTGGAGGCGAAGATGAAGTTCTGGTTGAACCTCAGCTGGATCGAAACCGACCAGCAGATCGCTATTGCGCAATTCGCGGAGGAATTGGGCTTTGATGGCGTGATGCACGGGGACCATTTCTGTTTTCCAGAGACAATCCGCAGCCGTTTTCCTCTAACTGCCGATGGCGTTGCGCCGATGCTGTCGGACTGGCCCTATCCGGACCTCTGGGTCACCATGGCGGCCCAGGCAGCGGTGACGAGGCGGTTGCGCTTCGCGGCCGGCATCTACACCATGGGTACGCGTCATCCGATCGTGACCGCGAAGGCGACCGGAACCCTGGCGCTGCTTTCGCACAACCGCGCCATCGTCGGCGTGGCGCCCGGCTGGATGCGCGAAGAGTTTGACGCCGCAGGCGTGCCGTTCGAGCATCGCGGCGAACGGCTCGATGAAGCCATAGCGGTCTGCCGCAGGCTGTGGCGTGGGGGCGTCGTCGAGCATCACGGCAAATTCTATGATTTCGAACCAATCCAGCTCGAGCCGATGCCGGGCTATGAATTGCCAATCTATATCGGTGGCTCCGGAGATGTCGCCTTACGGCGTGCGGCACGCCTCGGTGACGGCTGGATAGGGGCAGGCGATTCCCCCGATGCAGTCCCTGGCATTATCAAACGACTCAAGGAATTCCGTGATGCGGCAGGAAGGGGGCATCTGCCCTTCGAAACCGTATTTCCACTAACTCAGGAGGTCGGCGTCGATGACCTCAGGCGGCTGAACGATCAGGGAATGGATGTCGCCGTCACCTTCCCCTTCGTGATGACGCTCGGCATATCCTCCACGATTGAGCTGAAAAGGAAGGCTATGGAAGATTTTGCGAAGCGCTATATCAGGGCATTCGATTAACGAGACTCGCGGCCGTCGGTTGGCAAGTGGCATGAACACATCATTGCTTTATCGTGGGCTTTCGACATGCAAAGTTGACGGAAAATCGGCTGCAGGAGACCGTGACGGCTTGCCGTAAAACAGACATTTTGAGACCTGTAAGTGTCCTTATAGCGAACCGGCCAGAATGAACCGGCTCCAGTGTTAGGGAGAGTGTGATGCACGATCATATTACGAGTGCGCGGCCCGAGATCGATTTCGATCAGCATTCTCCGGAACATGCCAGGCATGCAGTACGAAACTACAACAACATACGCGAGCAGCATCCCGTCGCCTGGTCCGGTCGCTACGGCGGCTTCTGGCTTATATCAGGCTATCAGGAGGCGGTTTACGCACTGCGTAATCCGTCGATTTTCTCGTCCGCGCGTTTTCTGAACGCCGAAGGACGACTGGATGGCGGTATCGCAATTCCGCCGCTGCCGTTTCGCCTGGTTCCGACAGAGACCGATCTGCCCGAATGGGAGGGTCCCCGGATGCTGCTCAATCGCGCATTGAGCCCCCGCGCGGTGCTTGCTTTCAAGGAGCGCGCGCAGGATTTCACTACCTTGCTGATCGACCGGTACATCGCCTCTGGCGAGATGGATCTCGTGCTGCATCTCGCCAATCCTCTTCCTGCGATTCTGACCATGGAATTGGTGGGGCTGCCGCTTGAGGAGTGGGAACGATTCGCGGAGCCGTTTCATGCCTATCCCTCGAGCTTGCCGGGAACGCCCGAGCTGCAGCGCGCCGTGGAAGGCATTCAGTGGATAAACCGCCAGCTCGGTGAACTCGTCAAGCTTCGCCGCAAGGACCCTCAGGATGATCTGGCCACCAGTGTCATCGCGGCGCAGCGGCTGGATGGCAGCCGCTATACGCATGATGAAATCGTGGAGATATTGGCGCAGGTGGTTTCCGGCGGGGTCGACACCACCACCTCTCTGACGGCGAACGCGTTCTGGCATCTTCACCTTCATCGCGATGATCGCCAGCGTCTCATAGACGATCCCGCTCTGCTCTCTCCCGCCACCGAGGAGTTCCTCCGCTTCTACACGCCAGTCCAGGCCGGGGGACGCACGACAACCGAAAGCTGCGAAATCGGCGGGCAGGAAATAGGCTCGAGAGAACGAGTGCTGCTCGCATTATCGGCCGCCAACAGGGACAGACACGAGTTCGAGGATGCCGATAAATTCATAATTGACCGCTTTCCCAACCTGCACATGTCATTTGGACTGGGCATGCATCGTTGCGTCGGCTCGCATTTCGCCCGTTTGCTGTTCGAGACGATGCTGCGCGCGGTGCTTGAACGAATCCCGGATTATGAGGTGATCGAGGCGGGTGCTGAGCGCTATCATTCAATAGCAGCGGTCAATGGATGGGCGACCATCCCTGTCCGCTTCACCCCAGGCGCGATCATTGGCGCCGGCCGCTCATTGCCAGGTCCATAGATTGAAGCGCAGAGCGGAAACGTGGGTCGGCCATTCGCCGCCGACGATCTCAACCAAGTTAGAACAAGCGAAAAAATGCTGGGAGAGAAGATGGAATCAGAGCAGATCAGAGCGTGTGTGCCGGACGCACTGGTGTCGGCGTTATATGGGCATCTGATGGAGGACCGTCCGTGGGACGGCGTGCTCCGGCAATTGATGGCGCATACCGATTCCGCCGTCGCAGGCCTGCGTATCTGCCTGAAGGGCGCGCGGCAGCACGAGATGCTGGTGGAATGCTGGGCTGAGGACGCGGCGACCGATCGCGCGGAGGCTCAGGGGGGGCTGGCGCCCTTGCAGGCGGTGCTGGCGATGAGGCAGCCGGTGGCATGGGATCGCCCTCTCCCGCCCGCGTGCAAGGGTGCTGCGAATCGCTCCGCTATGCCTTCCCTCGCCATGCTGATCGACGCGCACGAAGAGGTGGAATATGTGCTGGAACTGGCGCGTCCGTCCGGCGCCGTCCCTTTTGGCGAGGCGGATGTCGAGTTGCTGCGGATTATGGGCGGCCATTTCTACAATGCGTTGCGCCTGCGCCGCGCGGTCGCCCAGGCTGAGGTTGTCAATTCCTTCCATGCCGAAACGCTCGACCGCCTCGGAATAGGGGCGATCCTGGTCGACTGCCGCGACAGCTTCAAGCCCCTTAACGCCACCGCACGCGCCATGCTGGAGGCGGGCGAGGGACTGCATATCGCGCATGGTCGGTTGCGCGCCCGGGATCCGGGCAACGATCGCCAGTTCCAGGCTATGGTGAAAGAAGCGCTCGCGGTGCGTGAGAACAGCCCGTTCCGCGCCATGCCGATCCGGAGGGGCGAAAGCGAGCGAGACATCAACCTGCTGGTCAGCGGCCGCCGCAAGGCCGGGGAAGTGTCCGGCCATCAGCAAAGTTGCGCGCTGGTCTTCCTCAAGCGGTCGTCGTCCAGCGCGGTGGTCGACATTAAGGTATTGCAGGAATTGTTCTCCTTCACGCGCACGGAGGCGCGTCTGGTGTCCGGCTTGGTGAACGGCAAGAGCCTGGAAGAGATCGAGGTGGAACTCAACATCCGACACAACACCGCGCGATCGCACCTACGCTCGATCTACGACAAGGCTGAGGTCGCCGGGCAATCGGGGCTGGTGCAGGTTCTGGCGAACAGCCTCGCTCCATTGGCCCAATCGCCAACGCGGCAATAGCGGACGTTACCGGCCGGTGAAGCGGGGCGTTCGCTTTTCGCGGAAGGCGGCCGTCGCCTCCCGGAAATCTGCGCTGGTCGCGAGCAGCGGCATGATGTCAAGTTCCTGAGCGAGCGCCGTTTCGAGGTCGGCGCATTCGGCGGCGAAGGCGCGTTTGGTCACGGCGATGGCAAGTGGCGGCATGGTGGCGAGCGTCGTCGCCTTGTCGATCGCCATCGCGAACGCCCTGCCATCGTCAGCCAGCGCGTCAGCTAGTCCCGTGCGCGCCGCATCGTCGCCGCCCATCACCTGCGCAAACAGGATCATGCGCTTGGCGGCCTGATGCCCGATCCGACGCGGCAGGGTGGAGAACAGGCCGAATTCGGCCGTAATGCCGAGACGGGTGAAGCTCGCGCCAAACGAAGCTGATCGGGCGGCCACGACATAATCGCACGCCAGCGCGAGTGAGAGACCCGAACCGTAAGCTGCGCCCTCGACCGCCGCAATCACGGGACGCGAACAGAGCGCAATGGAGCGCACCAGATCCTGCGCCTCCCGGATGCGCTCGCCGATCTGCTCCCGGCTTTGCGGAGGAGCGTCGTGACCCATAGCGGTGAAGTCCGCGCCAGCGCAGAAATGCGCGCCCTCGCCACGGATGACAAGGGCGCGTACCTCCGGGTCGGCATCCGCATCGCGGACGCGCTGTGCCAGTTCCGCGCGCATGGCGGGCTGCATCGCGTTGCGGCGGTCGGGATTCGCGATCGTCAGGGTGACGATCAGGCCGTCCCTTTCCTCCCGAATCGAGCCCACTGCCATCATGTGCTCAGAGATCGGGAAACAGCAGTTGCGCGTTATCGATGAAGAACTTTTGCGCATACTCCTTGGGCAGATGCTCGAGATATTTGCTGAACTTCCCCAGCGGATCGCGACTTCCCTCCAGATGCGGGTAGTCGGTGCTGAAGATATAAGCGTCTTCCAACCCGTGCCGCTCGATCATTCTGGCCAAGTTCTCGTTCCAAAACGGCGTGACGCGAATGTTGCGGGCAACGAACTCGCTCGGCTTTAGCGAATAGGTACGGCCGACCTTGGCCATAAAGTCGGCCCAGACGTCCATGCGCTCTATCAAGGGGCCTAGCCACGCTGCTCCCATTTCGATCACGCCGAACCGCAGCCGAGGGAAACGATCGAAGACATGGCCCATGATGAGCGTGGTAAGGTAAAGCTCGGCCGACATGTGGCTGACCAGGATGAAATAGGGGCTGATCGCCTCCTCCCCGCCTGGACGATCCGCCGGCCTGGCGCGCAGCGATGGAGCCTCGGCCCAGGCGCGGTCCGGAAACATGTGGTCACCCTCAGCCGTCAGCACGTCCCGCGACTTGTTGTCGAGGAGGCCGCCCGATCCCAGATGAAGCGTGGCGACCACGTTCGCCTCTTCCAGGAGGCCCCAGAAGGGGTCCCAGAGCTCATGTGCGGGCGAAACCCCTCCAGGCGGCACCGCGGATGGCAGGCTGACAACCTTGGCGCCCGCCTTTATCACGCGCATCGCTTCCTGCTTTGCCCATTCGGGATCGCTCATGTTGATCTGCATCGCCACACGGGCGCGGCCGCCGGTGTCGCGCTGCCAAGCGAGGCCATAGTCGTTGTAGCGTCGGCAGGCCTCTCGCGCGTCAGCGGAGTCGATGCGCACCTCGCCGCTGCCGGTGTTGTAGTAGATGAGCTGCGAGCGCAGGCCCATGAGATCGAGTGCTTCCAGGCGTTCCGCTGCGTCAAGCGCGCCCATTGCGCCGATGCCCTTGATGTTCCAAAGCTCCGAGCGGTTCTTCTCGCGGTCCTCGCGATAGCTGTCGCGTTGCATGTAGTCCGTCAGGAAATCGTGCATATGGCCGGGATCGAGCGGCCCGGCGATCTCCCGCAGGGTTTGCGGATCCATGTACATATGTCCGTCCCCGTCGAGTATCCGGCCGATGAAGGGTGCTGCAATCTCCGGCACCTGATAGACCTGTTGCATGCTCATACGCTTTCTCCAGTTCGAGGAGTTTCCCCCCGCATGTTCAGCCTGAAAATACTGTCGGCCCGCGCGTCACCGGTGCGGTCAGCATAAGCGCGTCGCGTTGCCGCAGGGCCTCTTTGAAGCCCAGCTTGCGGGCATTGTCGAAGAATTCCCCGAACTTGTGCGACATAAGGGCGCGTCCGTCGTTTCCGCCGCCAGCCGCTGCAAGTTCTGCCAACCCATCAGCTCCAGTCCGACATTGACGATGCGCTTATGTGTGGCTTGAAGACCACGACCCGCACCTCGTTCAGAGCGGCCGCCGCCCTCCATGCATGTGGCGACAAATTCCCGGTGGAGATTGATGCTCGAGGCATTGCGCTTTTCCGGCCGGTTCAACATTATGTACGCGACCCTGTCCCGTACCTCGAAAACCAGCTCCTTCGGGCTTTTCAGCCATTTTCCCATCCCGATATCCTTGGATCGCTCGTTCGCTGAGGGTTTCCGGATAGGCGGACAGTTCATACTGAACATGATCCTGCGGGATTAGATCGCGAGCCCGCCCTGTTCTCGCGAAATCGACATGCGCGAAACTTAATCCTGCGGGACGTATTCCGGAGCGCCGGCGGGCCTATGCGGAAAAGGCGCGCAAGTCCGATCTAGACCCAGAGGGCAAAGGTGACTGTCGACTACGATCCCTATTCCGACGAAGCGATGACCGACCCGATGCCGCTATATGCCGCGATGCGGGCCGAGGGTGGACCACACTACATCGCGAAATACGACGCCTGGGCCATTACGCGGTTCGACGATGTGATGCAGGCAAGCCTTCGCGAGGATGTGCTCGACTTCTCGCAAGGCGGGTCGCCCGGGCAGGTTCTGCTGAACGAGCCCTCGCCCGCTAGCTTTGCTACCGCCAACGCTCCGGTTCACCGCAAGTGGCGGCAACTCGTCGCTGGGCAATATGGAGCAGCGGCCGTCCGCGCCGAACAGGAGCGCGCCCGCACGCTGGCGCGGTCGATCCTCGAACCGCTGGTAAAGCAGGGCCGGATGGACGCGCACAACGAATTTGCGCGTCCCGTAATGTGCCGCAATTCCATGCGCAATCTCGGTATGCCGATGACGGACGCCGACATCGTCAGCCTTTGGCTCCAGCAAATGATGTTCCGGGAGAAAGGGCAGTCGGGTGCCACCGCGGCGCTGAACCGGGAAGCGGCAGGCCAGCTTTTTGGCTATTTGAGGGACTGGGTCGCCCAATTGCGCGCCGATCCGTCAAAAGCAACCGGGCAGAGCAAGATGTTGCTTGAGGGCACCGTTGATGGACAACCCATTACTGACGAACAATTGATCGGTGACTTGTTCGTGCTGCTGATAACCGGCGCGGAGACAACGCCGATGGCGACGGCCGGCACGCTCTACTACCTCGCGCGGCATCCGGACCAGCGCGAAGCCGTGATCCGCGACCCCGCGCTCGCGCGAGCTGCCTTCCTCGAAACGTGCCGGCTGGACCAGCCGACCAACATGCTGGCTCGGGTCGCAGCCAAAGATTTTGATCTGTCTGGTCGCCGTATCAAGGCAGGACAGAAAATCCTCATGATTTACGCGTCGGCCAACCGCGACGAAGAGCATTTCGAGCGGGCGGACACCTACGATATACATCGCAAGCAGCGGCGCGATCTGTCGTTCGGAACGGGCGCGCATTACTGCCTCGGCGCACATCTTGGCCCAGCCTTCGGTACCATCATGGTCCAGGAGGTGCTGCGGGCCGCACCGCATTATCGCATCGATGAGGCGGGCTGCAAACGCTCCTATGCTGAATTCCTGTCGGGGTTCGTCGAAGTGCCGGTGATCTTCTAACGGCAGGCCGTCAGCAAAACCAGCTGGCCCGGACGCGGTCGGTGGCCTCTTCCAACAGTGTTTTTCGGCTTGCCACCAGTGGGGCAGAGCGCAGGCTCAATCCACCGGCTCTAACAACTCCACGGTTACGCCCATGCCATCTTCGACAACGGCATTGCGCACGCCGGGACGCAGGAGACGCGGCGCGGAGATTACGGGAAAGCCGGCATTCTCGACTTCCCCCACCAGTTCGTCGAGATTGGATACGGTCAGCGTGATGTAGCGCAAGCCCGTCTGGCTCGCGAGGCCATCGGTGCTGTTGGCGTGCGCCGCCGGCTTTTCCAGCACGAATATGCGGAACACTGACTCCCCACACTTATAGCGCTTCACGATGCCCATCCCCGGAAATGGCACATCGAAATCATGAGCGAAACCCAGCACGCCCTCGTAGAAGCGCACCGCCTCTGCCTCGTCGGTCGTCACCAGCCCGACGTCGAGGCATGCCTTCACCAGCTTGGCCGCCATGGTCAGCTGCCTCCTCGGGCGATCAGCATCTGGGCCATCTTGCCGACGTTCTCGGCAATGCCCTTGTGACCCCAAATATCGCCCTCGACGAATTCGCGAGCGATCCAGTCCGGCCCGATCCGCACCCCCTCCCAGCCGATCTCGACATCGCAGCCGAACGGGCTTTCCATGTAGAAGGACAGGACGCCGTCGTTGGAATGGCGGCCCAGCGTACCGGTGATTGTCAGCCCCGCCGCCTCAGCCCGGCCAAGGCACTGGCCAACCTGATCGATTGACGCCATTTCAAGCATCAGATGCTGGAGCGCATTGATCGGCGCGACTCCCGCCAGCCCTACCGTGTGATGACGCGGGTTGCAGTGGAGAAACTGGATGGAGGCGTCACCCCCCATGCAGAAGTAATCGGATAGGCGGAAACCCAGCACAGTCATGTAAAAATCCTGGCACGGCGCCAAGTCCGATACAAATAGGTTGAGGTGACCAAGACCCATAGCGCCCGTCACATATTGCACGCCATGTGGGGAAACGAACTTGCCGTCCATCACTGGACCGTAGAACAATTCGATCCCGTTGCCTGCTGGATCCTGCGTGTACCCGATGCCGGTCACGGATCGGGCGCGCGCCTCCTCGGCCGTACCGATCCGCGCCGCAATGCCGCGTTCGTTCAGTATCGCGATGGATAACTCTAGCTCCGCGCGGCTGCCAATCTCGAAGCCTGCATAAGTCAGGCCGCGCCGATCGCTCTCGGGGTGGACGGCGATCCGCCACTGCCATTCATCAAGCTTGAGGTAGACCGTCCCGTCGCACGCGATGCCGCTACCCCCAGAGGCAGAACTTTCGCCCCGATCAGTCAGGCCGAAGGCTTCGCCAGCCACTGCGCGCGCCGGCATCATCCCGAGTATATCGGTGGCGTAATCCAGGCACGCGCGTGGGTCCGGGGCCGCGATGCCGATGTATCCGAGGCTCCTGACCGCGATCATCTCTCTTCTCCACTGAGGATCAAAATGTTACCTGCACACGACCGTAACCGGCCATGTTCCCTATGTCGTCGGCCAGTTCCATTCCGTCCTCGTCCAATTGGAAGTTGGGCGCCTTCTCGAACAGCACCTGCAACAGGGCCGCCTCCGTTCCAGCTGGCTCGCCGATTAGCTATTGTGGACAGCAGATGTAGGAATGACGACGATGGCAGACGTCGTCCGCGCGGATGAACTTTTTCTCGTCCTTGGGGATGGTGCACGCGGTCCGATACTATGATGTAACTCCAGCGGAGCGTGGGCGTGGGACGAGACAAAATGGATTACGAGACACTGGTTTTTGAAAAGTGCGCGGCCGAGCATCTGTGCATCGTCACGATCAACAGGCCCAGGGCGATGAATGCTTTCAATTACCGCATGTGCCAGGAATTTCAGGAAGTCTGGCGGCGCGTGCGGGAGGATGACGGGATCAATGCCGTGGTCCTCCTGGCCGCAGACGGCGCTGCCTTCAGCACAGGCATCGACGTCAACGAGATCCGCGACCCGGCGAACCCCCTCGTCGCCACGGACGAGTTCAATGCACTAGACCCCGGCGATTTCCTGGGCCCCAAGGCCAATAAATGCTGGAAGCCGGTGATATGCGCGGTGCACGGGATGGCCGCCGGCGGCGCCTTCTATTGGATCAACGAGAGCGACATCGTGATCTGTTCCGACGATGCCAGCTTTTTCGATCCACATTGCACGTACGGCATGACCTCGTCGCTTGAACCCATCGGGGCATTAAGCAAAGTCCATCTGGGCGAAGTGCTGCGCATGGTGCTGATGGGCAATGACGAGCGCATCGGCGCGCAAACGGCCTTGCGTATCGGCCTCGTCAGCGAGGTGACCAGCGCCGCCGATCTCCATGCCCGCGCCCGCGCGATCGGCACGATCGTAGCGGCAAAGCCCAGCGTTTCGACCCAAGGGTCGATCAAGGCGATCTGGCAGTCGTTGGACATGACGCGGTCCGCGGCACTCAGCGGTGGCATCCATTATTGCCAGCTCGGCAACCCGCGCGGCATGGCGGAGGTCGACCGCGAACGGATCATGGCGATCCGCAACAAGCCCTTCGCCGTCCGATGACGGTGAGTCCTTTGTCACCCGATCTAATCCCCCCGGATCATGTCCCCGGCCGGTGCCGACGTCTAGGCCGTGGGCAGGAAAAGGGACTCGTATGACGACGGAAGCTGCGCTGGAAAACGTTTCGGAAACGAGAGACATCGCGCCCATCGGCCTCGACGACAAATATCTCCGGCTCACCGGCCGCATCTTCGTAAGCGGCGCGCAAGCACTCGTCCGCATCCCGATCGATCAGGCGCGGCGCGACGCGGCGAAAGGGCTGGACACCGCCGGTTTCGTTTCAGGATATCGCGGCTCTCCGCTCGGCATGTACGACATGGCGTTGTGGCAGGCGGATAAGCATCTGAAGGCTCATTCCATCCTGTTCCAGCCAGGCGTGAATGAGGAACTGGCCGCCACCGCTATCAACGGAACACAGGAAGCCCCGTTTCTGCCCGGAGCGCGCCACCAGGGCGTATTTTCGATCTGGTACGGCAAGGGCCCCGGCGTGGACAGATCTGGCGATGCGATGAAGCATGGCAATCTGGCCGGGGCCCATCGGTTCGGCGGCGTGCTGGCACTTTGCGGTGACGATCATGCCGCGCGGTCGTCGACCACGGCGCACCAGAGCGATCAGGCGATGATCCATTACGGTATGCCGCTGCTCAATCCGGCTAATATCCAGGAGGTGCTCGATTATGGCCTTCTGGGACTAGAGATGTCGCGCTACAGTGGCGCGTGGGTGGGCATGAAGTGCCTCTCGGACACCATCGACGGAACCGCATCGATCGAGGTCGATCCGGCCCGCAATGTGCCTGTCATTCCCACCGACTATCCGATGCCGGAAGGCGGGGTCGGCAACCCGGGCAAATGGGTGCCGATGCTCCAAGCCGAGAAGCGCCTGTTCGAAGAGCGGCTGCCGGCAGCGCAGGCGTTCGCACGCGCGAACAATCTGGACGGCGTGAGGTTCGGTGCCGATGGCCGCTGCCGACTGGGCATCGTCACCAGCGGCAAGAGCTTCCTCGACGTGCTGGAGGCGTTCGCCAGTCTCGGCATCACCGAGCAGGACGCACAACGGCAAGGGATCGCCATCTACAAGGTAGGCATGGTCTATCCGCTTGAACCGGTGAGAATGCGGCGCTTCGCCACCGCCTGCGAGGAAGTGCTGGTTATCGAGGAGAAGCGCGGTGTGATCGAGCCGCAGCTGGTCCAGACGTTGTACAACCTGCCGGATACCGAACGCCCGCGCATGATCGGCAAGACGGATGCGGCGGGACAGCCTTTCATCAGCAGCGTTGGCGAACTGACGTCGGCCGGCATTACCACCATCATAGCAAAGCGGATCGGTGCAGTTTTCGGCGAAGAGGAAATGCGTCGGCGCCTCATGCCGCATGACAATCTCGGTAAGGTAAGCGCCACCGCATCAGTCAGCCCCGTGGTGCGCGCACCCACCTTCTGTGCGGGGTGTCCGCACAGCACGTCGACCCGCGTCCCCGATGGCTCGATCGCGTTGTCGGGCATTGGATGCCACGGAATGGCAGCGTTCTTCCCGGAACGGAAAGTGTTCAGCAGCAGCCAGATGGGTGGCGAGGGTGCGGCCTGGATCGGCCAGGCACCGTTCACCGACATGCCGCATATCTTCCAGAATCTGGGCGACGGCACCTATTTCCATTCGGGTATCATTGCCCTGCGCGCCTGCGTGGCGGCTGGGGTCCCGATCACCTACAAGATCCTCCTCAATGGCGCGATTGGAATGACCGGCGGCCAGCCGATCGAGGGAGAGGAATTCGCCGGCGAGCTGACCGCTCCTCACGTCGCCAACCAGGTCCGCGCCGAAGGGGTAGAGCGGATCGCAGTCGTGTCCGACGATATTGAAAAGCATGGCGACCGGGCCGCATTTCCGCGCGGCACCAGCTTTCACCATCGCGACGATCTGGACATGGTGCAGCGCGAGCTGCGCGAGATCAATGGCGTGTCCGTCATCATCTACGACCAACCCTGCGCCACGGAGCGCCGCCGCCTGCGCAAGCGCGGCAAGGTCGCGCCGTCGACCACGCGGCTCTACATCGATCCGGACGTGTGCGAGGGCTGCGGCGATTGCGGCGTGCAGTCGAACTGCATCGCATTGGAACCGCTGGAAACCGATTCTGGACGAAAGCGCCGCATCAACCAGTCGGTCTGCAACCAGGATCTGTCTTGCCTCAAAGGTTTCTGCCCAAGCTTCGTTACGCTCGAAGGAGCGAAGCCCCGCTCACGCGCTGCCGACTTGTCGAAACTGGGCGATATTACATCGCGCCTGTCTGAGCCGGAACGGCCCGACGTCGGCGACACCTTCAGCGTGCTGGTGACAGGCATCGGCGGCAATGGCGTCGTGACGGTGGGCGCCATACTCGGCATGGCAGCGCATCTCGAAGGGCGGCTGGCAACCGTGCTCGACATGTCCGGCTTCGCGCAGCGCAACGGCGCCGTACTCAGTCACGTGCGCATCACCGGTAAGGCGCAGCAGGAACATAGCGCGCGGATTCCGGAGCGCGGGCTTGACCTGCTGATCGGGTGCGACGCCATTGTGACCGGAAACGCTGATTCGATCCGCATGATGGAACCCGGGAATACCCGCGTCCTAGTGAACGATTTCGTTGCACCGACTTCGGGATTTGCCGCCGACCCCGACATGCGGATGGACTTCAGCCGTTTCGCCCAGGTCATTGCGGAACGGGTAGGTGAGGAGAACCTGTACCGGGTGAACGCCACGGACGCCGCCATGGCGCTCGTCGGTGATGCGATCGGCGCGAACATGTTCCTCGTCGGACATGCCTGGCAAAAGGGACTGCTACCGCTCAGCCGTCAAAGCCTGGAAGCTGCGATTACAACGAACGGCGCCGCGGTCGGCATGAACCGGGCGGCGTTCGATCTCGGCCGCATGGCCGCCGCCGATCCGGACGGTTTTGCGAGGCTGACTGGAAATGCCAAACCTAAAGTCTCAGCACTGACGCCCGCGACTTTGGAAGAGGTGGTCGCCACCCGCGCCGCGCATCTGACCGCTTATCAGGACGAGAGGCTCGCCCGGCGCTATCGCGCCTTTGTCGACCGGGTCGTTGCCGCCGAAAAGGCGGCAGGGACTGACGGGCTGGCTATCGTTGTCGCGCGCGTTCTTGCCAAATTATTGGCCTACAAGGACGAATATGAGGTCGCGCGCCTGTTCAGCCGCCCCTCTTTCCAAAAAGGACTCTCCGAACAGTTCGAGGGAGATTACCGCATCGCCTTCAACCTCGCCCCGCCGTTCCTGTCGCGCCGTAACCCGGCGACCGGTCGGCTCGTCAAGCGCAGCTATGGGCCGATGATGCTGAAAGCGTTCAGATTGCTGGCCCGTTTGAAAGGCCTGCGCGGCACTGTGTTTGATCCCTTCGGGCGCCATTCGCACCGTAAGCTGGAACGCGCTTTGGTCGATGAATATGAGTCGTTGGTTGAGAGGCTTATGACAACGCTTCGCCCCGACAACGCGGCGGACCATATCGCCATTGCCGCGATCTACGACGGCATTCGCGGTTACGATGTCGTCAAAGAAGAGGCGATCGAACGTGCTCGTGCGGCCGTCGCCGATGCACTGAAGAAGCAAGCGCCTCCAGCCTGAGCGCATCGGCGGCCCATCACGGTCAGCCCCAGTAGAAAGAACAGAACTTATTGCCTTCCGGATCACGGAAATAGGCGCCGTAGAAGCCTGTGTCGCCCCTCGGACCTGGCTTCCCTTCACAAGTGCCGCCCAAAGCAATCGCCTTCGCATGCATCGCGGCGGCCGCCTCCGGAGAATCGCATGAAAAGCTGATCATGCTGCCATTCCCTGCGGTCGCCCGCTCGCCGTTGAAGGGCCGAACAACGGAGAACATGGGATTGGCGCCGCCCCCATAGACCCTGCCGCCGCTGGGATGCTCCATCAGCGCCGAGATACCGATCTCGGCAAGAACCGCGTCGTAGAACTGCTTGGCGCGCTCCATGTTGTTCGCGCCGACCATCACGCCACCGACCTTTGACACAGGCTTCTCCTCATTCACCTAAGTTCACTCAGCGGGCAAATCATATCAAGCTGACCCATCTCCCACATAGTCCTCGCGGATCACGCCGCGGCCCGCTGTCCCGGTCATAAAAGAGTAAAGATTCAAGAGAGCGGAAGAGAGCGATGACCCAGAGCGGCGAAGGTCTGTACGACTATATCATTGTTGGCGCCGGAACCGCGGGATGCGCCTTGGCCCACCGATTGTCCGAAGATCCTGACAAGAGGATATTGATTATCGAGGCAGGACCAGAGAATACCAGCCTGCTCTATAATATGCCTAAAGGGTTCGGAAAAACGATCCTCAACTCCAACTATTCGTGGCTCTATCATACGGAGCCCGAGCCCAGCACCGACAACAAAGCTGAATTGTGGTCACGAGGCCGAACGCTGGGCGGTTCCAGTTCTACCAACGGCATGTGCTACAATCGTGGCGACATCGCCGACTGGGATACGTTCACGCAGATCGGGCTCGATACATGGAGCTGGAGGCACATCAGCAAGGCTTTCGAGGCACTCGAAGCGCATGAACTCGGACCGGCGGAAGGGCGTGGGGGCAGCGGACCGCTTCATCTCGCCCCGCACAAGCATCGCAACCCGCTTTGCGAGGCGTTTATTGAGGCAGCAGGCCAGATGGGGGTGCCGCGCACGGACGACCTCAATTCGCTACAGGGCGAACGCGCCGGTTATATGATTTCCAACATTAAGCACGGCCGGCGCATCAGCGCCGCGCGCGCGTTTCTCAAGCCGGTCCGGAACCGCCCCAACCTCGACATCGTTACCTCCACTCACGTCACACGGATCGATTTCAACGGCAAGCAGGCCATCGGTGTGAGTGGGGAGACAAATGGGCGCGCGCGTAGCTTCCGCTGCACGCAAACTGGTGAGGTCATTGTCGCATCGGGCGCTCTCAACTCCCCGAAGCTTCTCCAATTGTCCGGCATTGGGCCAGCGGAGCATCTGCGCTCCTTTGGGATTCATGTCCTTCACGATAGCCCCGGCGTCGGACGCAACATGATCGAGCAACGAGGAATGAACGCCACCTACCGCCTGAACCGGCGCCTGGGGCTGAACAACGCGCTTGGCGGATTGGGCTTGGCGAAAAGCGTGGCGCGCTATTTCCTTCGTCACGACGGCCCATTAGCCACTTGTTCGCATGAGGCGGGGGCAGCCGTGAAGGCACATCCGGATGCGACGCGACCGGACCTTTTCCTTGCCCTGTCCCCGACTTCGATGTCGGATAATAAACCGCAGGCGATGAGCGTGGAAAGCGAACCGGGCATGATGCTGCTTGCCATGCCGATTCGTCCGACGAGCACGGGCAGCGTGATGATCCGCTCGGCGGATCCCGCCGCGCCGCCCGTCGTCCGTCCCAACTACATCAGTACCGAATATGACCGGGAAATGAGCATCCATGCCTTTCGTACCATGCGTAGGCTGGTTAGCCAGCCCGCCCTGGCTCGCATCATCGTGGACGAGTTACGTCCCGGCCGCACCTACCAGACCGATGAAGAAATTCTAAACGCGTACACCAAATTCGGAATCTCGGCTTATCATGCCTGCGGCACATGTAAGATGGGTCATGACAATATGGCGGTAGTCGACGAAAATCTGCGGGTAAAGGGAGTCTCGAACCTTAGAATATGCGATCTTTCAGTCATCCCTTTCATGGTGGCGATTGGCACCCATGGAGCAACGATCGGGCTGGCCTGGCGAGCGGGCGACGTGATCCGCAGTTCGCAGTCCCAGACGGGCTACGCCGCCTGACAAAACATATCGCGCGGTGACAGGTTTGCTGCTCAGGTATGGAGCACCGAGCGTCGAAGGAGCTTCTTTAGGGTCAGGATCTGTAGCTTGAGGATTAATCCGCTATTCAACGAGTAGCGGTGGCTCAGTCGATGCTCTCTTTGGCTTGCGTAGCAGGAGCAAGAAGGGGGACGTATCGTGTGATGCCGCGACTGAGCAGATGGGGAGCCCCATCCTGATCGATCTTACGATGGAGCTATGGCGAAGAGCGTAAGGAATCACCCCCGCGCAATCGGCGGCTTCTACGACCCTGGTCCACCACCGAGTCATTTCGGATGAGCTGGTCCACAGTCCTCGGCTGACGCGTTCCCATATCAGGCGGTGTAGCTCAGACACGCTCCACCGCCAACGCTAGACCCATGCCGACACCAATGCACAGAGTGGCGATGCCGCGCTTGCCGCCGGTCTTTTCCAGTTGATGCACCAGAGTCATAGCGATGCGCGCGCCCGACATGCCGAGCGGGTGGCCGAGTGCGATCGCTCCGCCAT
>CBFRWL010000014.1:0-18058 GCA_965727025.1 uncultured Sphingomonas sp. | reverse complement strand
CTAGGGGAGCGCCGGGATGCGGGTTCGGGACAAAGTGGCGCTCATAACCGGCGCCGGCGGCCCGATGGGACGCGCCATCGCGGTTCGTTTCGCCTCCGAGGGGGCCACAGTTGTCGTCACTGACATCTCACAGAGAAGGCTCGACGAGTGTGTCGGCGAGCTTGAGGCGATTCCCGGCCGGGCGGGCGAAATTCTTGCTGTCCGGGCGAATGTCTTGCTTGAACAAGAGACTGTCGCGCTCGCCCGCGACGCCGTCGAGAAGTTCGGCCGCGTCGACGTTCTAGTCAACGTCGTGGGGGGTATAGCTGGCAAGCATCCATTTTGCCGATTCCTCGAAATGGATGAAGAGCAATGGCAAGCGACCTTTTCGTTCAATCTGGATGGCACGCGCTTCCTGATCCGTGAGCTGGCCCCCGGCATGCTTTCCCGGGAATATGGGCGCATCGTGAATATTGCCTCGATCAGTTATGCCGGAGACTGGGGGCAATCGGACTATGCCGCTTCGAAAGCTGCCGTCGTCGCCCTGTCCAGGACACTAGCGATCGAATTGGCCCCGTCGGTGACCGTAAACTGCATCACCCCTGGAGTCATCAAAACGTCTGCGACTGCGATGATTCCGGCAGACATAGTCGAGAAAACCCGCCAGCAGAATCTGATGAAACGCCTCGGCGAGCCGCGAGAGGTTGCTGCGGCGGCCATATTTCTCGGTAGCGACGACGCAAGCTACATAACCGGCGAAATCCTGTCGGTTTCTGGCGGCATCTGGCGGGGGCTTTGACGAGCCCAAGCCTAATTCGGTATCGTCCAGGCGCCGACGTCCAGATTAGTCGTCGAAGCCGAGGAAGGTTGCCGCGTCTGCGATGCTTCGGCGATCGGGCACCACCGCGTTGGCTGGAAAGCTCTCGTCCGGCCACCCCATGGCAACGGCCTTCATGATTACCTGATCGTCAGGAATACCCGCATGTTCGCGCACCACCGGGCTCTGGATGATGCCTTGGCTGTTGATGACGCAACCCAGCCCCCGAGACCAGGCGGCGTTCACCAACGCCGTGGTAACCGCCCCACAATCGAACGGCGTATCATCCGCGCCATCACGGTCACGATCATAGGTCACAATTATACAGACGGGGGCATCGAACTGGCGAAAGCCGCGTAGCAGCCAATCGTGTCGCCGCGCTTCATCATCACGAGCAATGCCCATAGCGCCGAACAATTGTTTGGCGACCGTCACCTGGCGCTCGCGATGCACACCAGCAAACGGATTGCCCTTGCGGAACTCCCGGCCGTCTGGATCGCCTGCCAATGTTCGCTCTACATTGCCGTTGCGGATCAGCGCCAGAGGCGCGCCGGTTATGACGTAGAAATTCCATGGCTGCGAGTTGAACGACGACGGTGCCCGCATAGCGAGTTTCAGTACCTCTTCGATCAGCCTGCGGGGTACGGGGTCGGGTTTGTAGCCCCGGATCGAGCGGCGACGAAGAATGACTTCATCATAGTCCATTACATATCGGTCGTTCGCTCTGGTGGCCATGTCAACAGTGGCCCGCGCCGACCGGCCAAGGAACGGGTAGGCGTTGGATGCCTCTGCTCAGGCGATCGCGAACGGTTGAAGGTCGGTCAAAGAGCCCATGGCTGATCTGCGGGTCGGTGTCATCTCTTCTTCCCCGATCGAGATCGATGCGAAACCGAGGGGTGCACTCTAGGTAAGTTGCCGCAACGCGTCCTTGGTGAACGGCTTCAACGCCCCGAATTCGCCGGCCTGGACTATCTCCGCCCAGTCCGGATTGGCAAGGAGTGCACGGCCAATGGCGACGAGGTCGAACTCCTCCGCCTCAAGCCGGGCCATCAGATCATCGAGCGGCCGTGTCTCCGCCGCTTGAATGCTGACCCGGCTATTATCATCGGCCATGAAGTCGCTATCCAGGCCCACATTGCCCACCGTTATGGTCGGCCTGCCGGAAATCTTCTTCACCCAGCCCGCAAGATTGAGGTCAGCCCCTTCGAATTCCGATTGGTAATAGCGCCGCGTACTGCAATCGAAGATGTCGACACCGGCTTCGACCAGCGGCTCAAGAAATGCTTCCAGCGAATGCGGATCCGTCACCAGCCGCGCCTTGTAATCCTGTTGCTTCCATTGCGACCAGCGCAGGATGATCGGAAAGTCGGGGCCTACCCGGTCGCGAATTGCGGCAACGATCTCGGCCGCAAAACGCGCGCGATTGGCGACGCTGCCGCCATAACGATCGGTTCGGCGGTTGCTCTTCTCCCAGAAAAACTCGTCAATCAGATATCCATGAGCGCCGTGGATCTGCACGCCGTCGCACCCCAGGCGCTGGGCATCGGCGGCCGCTGCTGCAAACGCCTGGACGACATCGGCAATGTCCTGCTCGGTCATTTCGTGGCACAGCGGTTCCAGCTGCTGCGTAAGCCCCGAAGGGGTATAGGCGGGGACCGACGGGTCAGGCGAAGCACCGGGATGCCGCGCCGATCCGGTATGCCAGAGTTGCGGAATGATGGCCGCACCTTTGGCGTGGACCGCGTCGATGACCCTTTTCCATCCGGCCAGCGACTCGTGCCCGTAGAAGAAGGGCACCCGCTCGTAGGCATTGGCCGCGGGATGATTGATGCAAGTACCCTCGGTTATGATCATGCCGATCGATTCGGCGCGGCGAGCATAGTAATCGCGCACATCATCGCCGGGAACATTATTGGGCGAATGGTGACGCGTCATCGCCGGCATGACGATACGGTTGCGCAACTTCAGCGACCCGTGCTCGAACGGCCGGAACAGGACTTGAACGTCTGTCACCAAACTTCTCCAAATCTCAATATATAAGGCCGACGACCCGAAATTTCTCGTGCTTCAACTCGCCGGCCTTGCAACCCTGGTAAGGAGTTAGACCTCCTGAGTCTTATCCAGAACATACCGCGCGACCACCAACTGCTGGATTTCAGCGGTGCCTTCCTCGAACCAGAAACCACGCGCATCGCGATAGATGCGCTCGATCACGGCTTCACGCGTATAACCCCAGCCACCATGAACCCGCAGCGACAAGTCGGTGACGCGGCCGATCATGTTCAGGTTGAACAGCTTGGCAGTAGCCGCCTGGGCCGTGAAATCCTTGCCCTGCTCGCACAGCAGCGCGGCATGCGCCACCAGATGTCGGGCGGCCTCTATATCGGCCTGCATCGTCGCGATGTGGGTCTGAATTTGCGGGCGGGAAGCGATCGCCTTGCCGAACGTGGTGCGGCGCTTCGAGAAACGCACCGCCTCGTCAAGAGCGCGCTGCGCCAGACCGACCATCGAGTTGGACAGCGAAACACGGCTGTAGTCGAGGAAGAACAGAGCGACCTCGAGGCCCTGCCCGACCTCGCCCAAGCGGTATTTGTCCGGCACCGCCATATTGTCATAGGTCAGGAACGCGTGGCCGGTGCCGTGCAAGCCCATGGTGTGCTGAGTGGCGTCAATGCCGAATCCAGGCGTCTCACGCGGGATCAGGAAGGCGGTCAGCGAGTCCTGCCCGCCGCGGTCATCGCTGGCTGCAACGATGAGGAACCAGTCCGCGCGGTCGGCCCAAGTGATAAGGTGCTTTTCACCACTCAGGTACCAGGTGTCGCCTTCCAAACGCGCCGTCGACTTGAGATCGCGCCCCGTGCCGCCGGTCATCTCGGTAAGCGCGAACGCCACGACCGAGTCCCCTTCGGCCATCCGCGGCAGGATCGCCTTCTGCTCGGCATTGCCGTAATGGTGGATCGGACGCCAGATGCCGTTCGTGGTGTGGACCAGCATGCGCCCGATGCCGGGACCTTCAGCAGCCGCCTCGAGATACGGCATATATTCGGTCACGCTCATCCCGTAGCCGCCGTATTCCGGCGGCAGAGTTAGCTTGTAGCAGCCCATTTCGGTCGCGCGGCGGTTGAGGCGATCCGGAACGGTCTCCGTCGCCGCGACTTCCGGATAGATTTCTTCCACCTCGGTCAGGAAGAACTCGCGAAATTTGTCGAGTGGAATAGCCTGGCTCATCCCGGTAATCTCCATTTGCGATGCGCTTTCGCTTCTTGGCGGCGCAACTGAACCATGCCCGCGATCCCCGCAGAGGTCGCAAGGCCAGATGCAAAACGCTAGTTTTGAATTCCACGACAAGTCAACATTGCCGGGGCATGTGCCGGCTCACCCCGCCGGATACTATAAACGCGTTAATTCCATCGGCTCCAACCGGGCGGTACTCCTGGGCTGATATTTTGCTAGAGTTCCCCGCATGAAACCCGAACCGAGCAATCTTCGCGTGGTCATCTCGCCCGGCCACATTGCCTTGGTCGCAACCCCGCGCGAAACCCGTGAGCCCGGCTGGGCGCGGCTAAGAGTGCAGGCTTGCGGCATTTGCGGAACTGATCTCCACCTCCATCACGGCATGAAATTGCCGGTCGGGGCGGATTACCCGGTCTATCCGGGCCACGAGGTCGCGGCCGAGGTGATCGAGGCCGACCCCGGTGTCGGCCCGCAGCCCGGCACGCGCGTGGTGGTTCACCCGCTGCTTCCCTGTGGCAAGTGCGAAGACTGCATGTCCGGGCGGGAGCACTATTGCGCGTTTGGCGAGATGCTCGGCGTTCACCGTGCAGGCGGCCTCGCCCAGGAAATGGTCTGGCCTTCGAACCGACTGGTGCCCGTCGACGATCTCGATCCCAATCTGGCCGCACTGCTGCCCGACGCCGTCGCCACCGCCTACCATGCCGTGCAGCGCGCCCAGCTTCCGCGTGGCGGCAAATTGGTTGTGATCGGGTCAGGCGGCGTCGGCACCAATGTCCTCCAAATCAGCCGCGCCATAGATCCTGATCTGCAGGCAATCGCCGTCGTACACAGCGAAGGAACCGCCCAGCGGATCAGGGGGCTTGGATTTCCCGTGGTTCAGGGTCTCGATGGCGCTGGGCGCGCGGTTCGGAAGGAATTCGGCGAGATCGACGCGGTGATCGATTTCAGCGGCGCCCAGGCTGCCGCCACCGAAGGCGTTCGTATGCTGAAGAAGCAAGGGCGTCTCGTGCTGGGTTCGGTTCTCGACGAAAAGGTTTCAATCGGGACGACATACACCGGCCTGATGACCCGAGAGATCGAGATCGTCGGAAGCTATTCAAACAGCCTTAGCGACCTGCAGGCCGTGACCGAATTGGTGCGCAGCGGCAAGTTGTCCCTGGATGGGCTGGTCAGCCATAGCTTTCCCTTGAAGGACATCGCAAAGGCGTTCGACGTGCTGGAAAAGCGCCCGCCTGGGATGGTTCGCGTCGTCATTACCGCCTGACGCAGGATTCATCCCCGGATGGTAGGTCGACTGAAGGTTCCTGAACGCCGCTACCTCTCGTACGCCGCATAGGCATGCTTCGCGATCAGCAGCTTCTGGATCTGGTTGGTGCCCTCCCAGATCTGAGTCACCTTCGCATCGCGCATCATGCGTTCGACAGGATAGTCGGCCGTGTAGCCATAGCCGCCGTGGAGCTGGACGGCGTCCGTGGTCACCGACATGGCGGCATTGCTGCAGACCAGCTTGGCCATGCTCGCAAACGCGCGGGCACGGTCGTCGTTCTTGCCCGCGATGGCAACGCAGCGGTACAGCATGCTGCGCGCTGCTTCCACCTGTGCGGTCATGTCCGCGATCATCCCGCGGGTCATCTGGAATCGCGAGACCGTCTGGCCGAACTGCGTGCGCTGGCTGGTATAGGAAATTGCCTCGTCCAGCGCGCCTTGAGCAATCCCCAGCGCGTGAGCCGCGATCAGCGGCCGGCTGTAAGTCAGGATCTCCATCATGATGCCGTAGCCGCCGGACGGGTCCCCGACGACACGGTCAAGGGGGATCAGGCAGTCGTTGAAGGTAACGTCGGCCAGCGGCGATCCGCGGGTTCCCATCTTGCGTTCGTTGCGGCCGAACTCCAGTCCCGGGTCATCACGATGCACCATGAAGATGCCGAACCCGCCCGCGGCATTGCGGGCAAGGACGGAATACCAGTCTGATTTGCCGGCATTGGAGATGAAGCGCTTTCCGCCCCGAATGCGCCAGCCAGCGGCCACCTGCTCGGCGGTCGTTTTCATTCCTGCGACGTCAGATCCCCCGCCCGGCTCGGTCAGGCAGAAGCTCGCCTGATCGTGGCCTGCCGCAACGTCGGGCACGATCCGGCGCTGCAATTCCGGATCGCCCGCGAACACCAGCGGCATTATTGCAACCCAGCTGGTGAGCATCAGGTGCGCCGTACAGGCGCAGACCCGTGCGATCTCTTCGACGGCCAGGACCTGAGCCATGAGGTCGCCATCGCCCCCTCCAAGCGCCGCCGGGAAGGGCAACCCCGGCAGGTCCAGCTTGCGCAGCGCCTGTATCGACTCAGACGGAAATCGCTCTTCAAGATCGACGACCGCCGCAAATGGCTTGATTTCCGCCTCGGCAAAGCGCCGCAGGTTATCCCGATGCGCCTCGTACATGTCATCTGGCTCCATCGTACCACTCCCTGAGATCAGCGATCCGAATTCAATCCTCCTTTGCACGATGTGGCAATCTCGCTGCCAGCAAGACATACCTAAAGCGGACCTGCGGCACCCAGTTCGTGCATGCTTGTTAATTCGGGTGGGCGGCTCGCCAAGTGAGCCTCGTCGATCTAGCGGTCGTCGCCACACCGTGGAGTTTTCGATGGTCGAACGCAGCGCGCCGAGCCACGCCTATCCGCACTTGTTCGCGCCGTGGCGATCGGGGCCGGTTGCAATTCGCAATCGCATCGTCATGGGGGCGATGCATACCGGTATTGAACGCCTCGACCGCCCTGAGGAACGTATCGCCGCGTTCTACCGCGCGCGTGCCAAAGGTGGCGTCGGTCTGATCATAACAGGTGGGGTTTCACCCAATGCCGAGGGACGAATGGATCCCGAGGCCCCGTGGCTGGCCCCCGGGAGAGACACCGAGTGGCACCGCGCGATCGTCGAATCGGTGGGCGGAACCGATGCCCTTATCTGCATGCAATTGTTGCACGCGGGGCGCTATGCCCGCCATGAGGAGTGCGTCGGTGCCTCCGCTCGCCAGGCGCGGATCAACCGGTACGCGCCGACGGCACTTTCCACCGATGCGGTATGGCGCACGATCGAGGATTTCACCCGCGCGGCCGAACTCGCCCATGGCTTCGGCTACCACGGCGTTGAGATCATGGGTTCCGAGGGCTACCTGATCAACCAGTTCACGGCTCTGGCAACCAACGATCGGCGCGACGAGTTTGGAGGATCGCTGGAGAATCGGGCCCGGTTGGCACGCGAAATCGTCAAGGCCATCCGACTGCGCCTGCCTGAGGATTTCCTTGTCATCTACCGGATCTCGGCGCTTGACCTGGTGCCCGGAGGCATGACCGGAGACGAGACCCGGCAACTGGCAACCATGATCGAGCAGGCCGGCGCGACGATGCTGAACACCGGGATCGGCTGGCATGAATCGACGGTGCCGACCATCGCCGCCATCGTCCCCCGCGCCGCCTGGGCCTATGCAGTCCGGCAGGTCAAGGAAGCGGCGACCATCCCTGTCATCGCCTCGAACCGCATCAACAACCCCGCCGACGCGGAAAGTCTCCTTTCCGCAGGCGTTGCGGACTTCGTCTCGCTCGCACGTCCAATGCTTGCGGACCCGGATTTTGCCATTAAGGCCGAAGCTGGCCAACCCGATCGCATCGCCCCTTGCATCGCCTGCAACCAGGCGTGCCTGGACCGAGCGCTGCGCGACCTGCGCGTCTCGTGCATGGTCAATCCGGCGGCCGGACACGAACTCGACCTCATTGCCGCTCCGGCCGCGACCCGCAGGCGGATCGCCGTCATCGGCGGTGGCGCGGCAGGCATGGCGTTCTCGTTTACGGCCGCGGCCCGCGGTCACGCGGTCACCCTGTTCGAAGCCGGCCCGCGGCTCGGCGGCCAGCTGCTAATGGCCCGCGTCGTACCCGGCAAGTCCGAGTTCAACGCGGCGCTATCCTATTTCGAGCAGCGGCTGGTGGACGAGGGCGTAACGGTTCACCTCAATCATCCGTGCTCGCCTGACGAACTCGCCGTTGCCGGGTATGACGACATCGTCATCGCGACCGGCGTCTTCCCGCGCGTGCTCAACATTCCGGGTGGCGATGATCCGCGCGTCCTCAGCTATGTCGAAGTGCTCCGCGATCACGAGGTGGTCGGGCGCCGGGTGGCGATCATTGGGGCCGGCGGCATTGGCTTCGACGTTGCGACATTCCTGCTGGGTCAATCGAACGAGCCCCACGGAATCGATGATTTCGCGCAGGAGTACGGGCTGGACCTCAGTCTCCAGGCGCCCGGTGGGCTCGGGGTGGCAACCGCCCCACCCCCTCCCCTGCGCCAGATAACGCTGATGCACCGCAAGCACAGCCGGCCTTCGGGAATTCCGGGTGCCGTTTCAACAAGCTGGATTCACCGCGCCGCCCTGCAACGCGCAGGCGTCGAATTCCTGGGCGGGGTAACTTATTGCCGGATCGCATCGGAGGGTCTGGTCATTGAGGTGGACGGGCAGGAGCGGGTAATTCCGGCCGATACGATCATCGTCTGTGCCGGGCAGGAAGCCGAGCGATCGCTTTACGATGCGTTGATCCGCATGCAGCCGGCCGCGCGAATACATGTCATTGGCGGTGCCGACCGGGCAGGAGAACTCGACGCGGTGCGGGCAATCGACCAGGCCACGAGGCTGGCTCTGGCGCTCTAGGAGCGGCCCGTTCGCGGGGCGATCTCTCGCGCTTATCCTGACAGGATGTCCAGGGCAGCCTTGCGCATCATGGAAGCGACTTCCAAGTCCGGCATCACCCCCGCAATTCCCTTCGCGGGTACTTCCAGCGCCACGGGAATATCCCTCGGCAGCTCCGCCATGAGTGCGCGCAGCGGCAGCGTTCCGGTGCCAGGGACCCGCCTGTCCACCACCGACTCGCGGATGATCGCGTTCATATCCTGCGGGTCGGGCCGCGGTCCGGCGTCGCACAGCTGGACGCAGGCGATCCGTCCGGCGGGAAGCCGCTGGACATCGGCGATGCCGTCTCCGGCACGATCAATGTGCAGGGGGTCGATGACAAGGCCGATGCTGTCATCGCCGGTGCGTTCGATAATCCGATTTCCCTGTGCAAGTGTCTTGACGCCCATGTAGACGATGCATTCGAGGCAGGTGCGCAGCCCATATGCCGCGGAAAGCTTCGCCACCCGTGCAAGGTTGTCAGCCACCCGGCTCTCGTCCGCATCGTTTACGATTACAATGAGGTTCCGCGCCCGCAAGCGAGCGCTCGTCTCGAGCACGCGCTCCAAAGCTGACATATCCACGCTCGCGGTTAGTTGGAGCACTTCTATGTCGTTCACATAGATCCCGGTCGCATCCAGTCGCTCGATCGTTTCAGCCAGCAGCGGGGAATTACCGAACATCGGTAATTCCGGCTGGTTACGGATCGGGATCAGCCTGAGCGAGACACCTTGGTAACCCGCGTCGGCAGCCACCGAGATGAATGCGGGAGGCAGCAGGTGCGGCAGTGTCAAATAGCACAGGACGAAATCCCGCCCGATGGAACCTGTCATCGCTCCGGCCTTTCACCCGCCAAACGCATGTCAGCCCCCCTCCGCTCAGGTGTCGGTGTAGTTGGGCGCGCGCTTTTCCTTGAATGCTGCGATGGCCTCGCGGTGGTCGGCGGTTTCCATCAACAGGATTTGCTGACGGTCCTCGAAAGCGAGTGCGGCCTCGATGCTGCCGATTTGGGACAGGGCATTGAGCGATTCCTTGGTCAGCCGCAGCCCCATCGGTGCCGTCTTCAGCATGTCGTTGGCCAGCTCCAGACCGGTTTCAAGCAGCTTGTCCGCGGGAACGACATCGCTCACCAGCCCGGTCGCAAGCGCGCGCTGCGGCGAAATGAAGCGGCCGGTCATGAGGAACTCCGAGGCAACCGACAGCCCCACCAGCTTTGGCAGAAAATATCCGGACCCCATGTCGGTGCCGCTCACGCCGATCCTGATATAGGCAGCATTGAATTTGGCTTCGGGCGTGCAGTAGCGAATGTCCGCAGCAAGCGTGAGGGAGAAGCCCGCGCCGCAGGCCGGCCCCTGGACCAGCGCGATGATCGGCTGCGGACAGGACCGCATCGAACGTGTCACAGCAGCGTAGCGAACCTGAATATCATACTGACGCTGTGCGCGACCCGGCCCTGGGGATGCAAAGGCCTGCGAATCGAGGTCACCGCCGGCGCAGAAAGCCCTGCCCTCGGCACGAATCAACACGACCCGGACGTCGCGCCGCTTCTGCAGCCCCTGAAAATAGCTGGCAAGTTCGTCCGCCAGTTCGGGGCTCATCGCATTGAGCGCCTCCGGTCGGTTCAGCGTAAGAATCTCGATCGGTCCGCGGTTCTCGACAAGGGTAAGCGGCTTGGCTGCGGCAGTGGCGGTCATGGATCCCTCCGGAAGCAAATTAGGGTTTGAACAGCTAGTCTATTGGTACTGGCACAAAGTGCCGTCGATCAGCGGATCGAGGCCAATGGCCGCGCCCATCATCGAGCCGCGCGTCGCAGGATGTACCGGCGACAGTTCGCGGACCGCCTCGAGCGGCGATTGCCCTCTCCTCGTTTGACCGGATGATTATCAGCATTTGCCCGGGATGAGCGAGTTGGCGGCAGAACTGCCAGATATGCGGTAGTTCGGTACCGCAATTGACAGACAGCCCTGCGCTGCCGGAAAAATACCGTCCGGGCCAATTTCAGCCCCCGCCCACAACCAGGCGCCACGCCGTGGTTCGCCTGAGACGGCGCGGAACTGGCCGAGAAAAATGTCTGACATCGGGCGGAGACTGACCATAGGTCCAGTGTCCGCTGACCTGGAGGCGGATTGTGGGTGAGGGTGTTGCCAATAATTGGGCGGAGCAAGCCGCGAGCGGTGAAACTGGCTCGGCCAACAACTTGCGCGACATTGCGCTGGGTGACCTGTTGCGCGAAGCCGCGCGCGAGGCGGGTGATCGCGTGGCGCTGGTCGATGGCGTGGAGGACCCAGCTCTCCGCAGGCGCTGGACTTACAACGCATTGCTGGCAGAGGCGGAACAGGTGGCCCGCGCCCTGTTGGCCCGCTTCAAGCAGGGTGACCGCATTGCGATCTGTTCGCCGAATTCGGCCGAGTGGGTCATTTTCGAATATGGCGTCGCGCTGGCGGGCATGGTGCTAGTGCCGGTCAATGCCGACCTGCGCCAGGCCGAACTTGCCGCCACTCTTCAGGACTGCGAAGCAGCGGCGCTATTCCACGCCGACAAATGGCGCAAGAACGACATCGCGGCCAATGCGGCGGCTGTCCGCGATTCCGTCATGCCCGAGCTTGTGCTCGTACCGCTTTCCGACTGGGACGAGTTCCTCGCCTCGGGCTCTCCGGAAACAGCCTTGCCGCAGGTCCATCACCGCGATCCGGTAGCGATCCTTTTCACATCGGGGACGACCGGCAGGCCAAAGGGCGCAATACTGCACCACGGATTTACCAATCCGCCGCGCAGCGTTGCCGACCGCTGCGGATTTCGCCAGCACGGCGTCTACATGAATCCGACGCCGATGCATCATATCAGCGGGACGGCGGTAACCCTGTTTGCGGCGCTTTCGCGGCACGGCACCTTCGTGCAAATGTCCCATTGGGACCCGGCATTTGCACTGGAACTGATCGAATCGGAACGTGTCAACGGCACGTTGCTCGTTCCTACCATGATAGTGGCACTCCTCGATCACCCGGACTGCGACACGCGCGACCTGTCGAGCCTGGACTTCATCGTGACCGGCGCCGCTCCCGTGCCGCCCGCGCTGCTCGAACGCGTGCGCGAACGCATCGGCTGCCCGGTGCTGATCTGCTTTGGGCAGACCGAGGGTGGCGGGCCCGTAACGAACACCACATTGTCCGACGGCCCCGAAGAAATTGCCCACACCCTTGGCCGGGTGTTGCCCGGCGTCGAGGTGGAGATCCACGATCCGGCAACCGGAGCTAAGCTGGCTCCGGGTGAAGTGGGCGAGCTCTGCTTCAGAGGGCCTCAGATCATGCTCGGTTATTACGGCCGCGAAGAGGCAACGCGCGAGACCATCACTCCGGACGGATGGCTGCGATCAGGCGACCTCGGGACGCTGGATGAACACGGGTACGTCAGGATCAACGGCCGCCTCAAGGATATGATCATCCGCGGCGGCTCCAACATCTACCCCCGGGAAATCGAGGATGTCCTGTTCGAGCTGCCCGCGGTCGCCCAGGCGGCGGTGATCGGCCTTCCCGATGACAAATGGGGCGAGATCGTTCTTGCAGTAGTGCAGGCGGCCGAAGGATCCTCCCTGCACTTCGCCGAACTCGACCAGCATTGCCGCGAAAGAATGGCCCCTGCAAAGGTGCCCGTGCTCTGGTGCCAGATCGAAGAATTCCCCCTCAATCCAAGCGGGAAGATCCAGAAGTTCGAGCTTGCCAACTGGGTCCGCGAGGGCAAGCTGAAGCCCGTGTCGATCCGCTGAGAGGCTGGCGGTGCGTCGGGGATCCAACGACCTGATCCTCGTACATTCATTTGACGGTGCAGGCCTGCCCGGTACCGGCAGGAGGTGACGGATGGGTGAATTTGTTGAACTTCAGGTCGATGAGGGCCTGGCCACGATCACCATCAACCGACCGGAGCGCATGAACGCGCTGACGCCGGGCATGATAATGGACCTGACTGACATCGCCCGTGATCTTGCCGGAGACCCGGAATGCCGCGTGGTTGCCATTCGCCATACCGGCAAGGACCTGTGCACCGGGGCGGACACCGGCGATATTGCCGATGCGGCCAGACAGAGCCCAGCCGAACGCGAGCGCGCCTTTTACCATGGCCTTGCCACCCGCATTCAACCACTGCTGCGGGCCTTCCTCGCCTTGCCCCAGCCGGTGGTCCTCGGTGGCCGCGGTCACGCGATCGGGTTGGGCGTGCAATTCCTCCTGACCGCGGATCTTGTCGTTGCTTCGGAAACGCTGAAGATCTCACTTCCCCAGGTTAAGCTCGGCCACGTCTTCGATCACGGCGAATCCTACCTGCTTCCCCGCCTGATCGGACAGCGCAAGGCGATGGAGCTCGCCCTGCTGGGCGATCGCATGACCGCCTTCGATGCCGAACGGTTCGGACTGGTCAACTTCCTCGTTCCCGATGCGGAGCTCGAAACGCGCACTGACGACATCGCCGCCAAATTGCTGGCGATGGCCCCGCTTGCCCTGCTCAACAGCAAGGCGCTGATGCGCTCCAGCAAAACGGCAGACATGGAAACCCAGCTAAGCGCTGAACGATTGTTCGCATCGCGCTGCGCCGGAACCGAGGACTTTGCCGAAGCCGTCGCGGCATTTGGAGAAAAGCGCCAGCCGCACTTCACTGGGCGGTAGCTAGACTAGCACCTCCGGAAGGACCGACAGCGTTTCGGGCGCCAGACCACGCTCATCCAGGAACGCTTCCAGCTCCGTCGCAGCCGTGGCGGTTTCATGCAACAGCCAAGTGCGGAACGCCTTCAGCGCAGGTCCGTCCGGCCGACCTCTGCGGGTCACAATATAATGCGGCAGCGACACCGAGAATACGCGGTCAACCGGCAGGGCCAATCGCCCGTTCTGCAAGTCTCCCGCGACGAAGAACAGGTTGCCGAGGGCAATTCCGGCCCCTTGCCGTGCAGCCTGGTAGGTCATGCTCAGCGAATCGAAGCTGATGTTACGCAGCGCGCCAGCCTCCGGAACATCCAGCGCCTGAAGTAACCCAGTCCACAAATCGCCCTCGCGCGCAGCCATCAGGAAAGTCTGCTCCGCCAACCATGGCTGCCCCGCCATGCGGCCTCGTTCCGCAAGCTCGGGCGCACAGACCAGCGCAAAATAGGTCTCGAACAAACGATCGCAACGGAATGCTTCCCCGCGCGGCGGCATGCCGGTCAGCGCCATGTCGAAATCATCGTTGCGCCATTCTGCATCTTTGATCGACAGGCTGAATTCAAGATGGATTTCGGGGTACAACTCTTGGAAATTCGCGAGCCTTGCTGACAACCATTCCGTGGTGAAAGTCGAATAGAACCGCAACCGCAGCGTATTGTCGCGCTGCCGGTCGCTCGCCAACGCATGGCTGGCCATGTCGATCTCGTCGAACGCCCGCCCGATTGAGTCCAGGAACGCGGCGCAACCAGGCGTCGGTTCCACGCCTGCAGGCCCCCGCCGCAGCATGGTGCGGCCAAAATGCTCTTCCAGCAGCGTCACGTGCCGGCTGATGGCCCCCACCGAGACACCCAATTCCTTCGCGGCTGCCGAAAGGCTGCCACGCCGCCCCGCCGCCTCCAGCGCGCGCAGAGCATTGAGCGAAGGAAGGCGATAGCGCATCGGCCTTTCGATCCTGAGTAGCCCGCCTGGCGCGCAATGCGCAGGGATCGCACACCGGGTTTGAGGAAATTATCACTACCCCTGTCAGGAATGGCAAGGCAACCTCCGAGCAGAAAATATCTTGGTGTGGGAAGGATTGCGATGTCTGGCGAGCACTATGATTTCGACGTAATCGTCGCCGGCGCCGGACCGGTGGGTCTGACCATGATCATCGAACTTGGACGCCGCGGCATCAGCACGATGATCATGGAACGCGATCCCACCACCGCACCGTGGCCCAAAATGGACCGTTCCAACGCGCGTACCATGGAGATCTTTCGTCGCATGGGCATCGTCGACCGCGTTCGCGCGCTCGGCTATCCGGGCGACAACCCGATGGACGTGTTCCTGGTAAGAACCATGAACGAGCCACCTATCGCCACCATCCCCTTCCCCAGCGTCGACGAGAAGCGCGCGCAGGTCGCGGCGTGCACCGACGCCACCTTGCCGCTCGAACCTTACCAGCTGGTCGCGCAGAACGATCTCGAACCCCTGCTGCGCGAGGTTGCGGAAAAGGAAACGCCCAACACCGTAGTTCGATATGGTCTCGAATTGATCGGTTTCGAGCAGGATGAGACCGGTGTGACCGTCACGACCCGCCGCACCGGAGATCACGAAACCCCAATCGCCCCCTCCCCCGAAAACCTCAATGCAGAAACGGTCGGAGAAGGTGCGGGCGCCATCGAGACGTTCCGCTGCCGCTACCTTGTCGGCTGCGATGGCGGCCGCAGCACTGTCCGCAGCCTGCTCGAAATTCCGATTGAAGGGATTTCGGCGCCGACGGATCTGCGGCAGGTGATCTTCAAGTCCGACGATCTCTACGAGCGGATGGCTGTGCCCAAAGGGCGCCACTATAGTTTCGTAACCGGCGGTCATGCGATCGTTGCGCAGGGCTCCCGCAAGGAGTTCACGCTGCACTCGCCCCTGCCGGCCGACACCGACTTCTACAAGCTGCTGCGCGAATTGATCGGGTTCGATTGCGACATCCGGATCAGCCATGTTCTCACCTGGCGCCCCCACCTTCGGGTTGCCCGGTCGTTCCGCAAGGAGCGGGTGTTCATGGCCGGTGATTCGATTCATCTCGTCATTCCCACCGGTGGGTTGGGCATGAACACAGGAATTGGCGATGCGATCGACCTGTCGTGGAAACTCGCCGGTACGATCCAGGGCTGGGGCGGCCCGGAACTGCTCAACTCGTACGAGGCAGAACGGCGCCCGGTGGGCATCCGCAATGTCGAGGCTTCGACCTGGGCCGCCGACGGTGCCTTCTCCTGGCAGGCGACTGTTACGCGCGAAACGCTGGAATTCGGCCCGGCGGGCGAAGCTGCGCGCGCGAAGATTGCCGCCACCTTCACCGCCCAGCAAGGCCGCATGCACGGAATGGTCGGCGTAGAGACATGCTATTCCTACGCTGGTTCGACTATTGTCGCCCATGAACCGGGCAACATGCCGCACTGGGAAATCAGCCGCATTGTCCCGCACAGCCGACCGGGTATCCGGATACCGCATATGTGGTTGAAGGATGGGAGGGCCATGCAGGATCTGTTCGGCAGCGGCTACACTCTGCTCGATCTTTCCGGAACTTATGACAGTGCTGCGATGGAAGCGGCCTTCGCTGAAATCGGCGCGCCGCTCGAAGTCATTCGCCTCGACGAGCCGCACGTCCGAGAGACTCTAAAGGCTTCTGTCCTGCTGATACGACCTGATCTTCACATCGCCTGGCGGGAAACGGGCTACCCCGATTCAATCAAGGAAGTCGCCCGCGTCGTTACCGGACATGGCCCGGGTTTTCGGCCCTGATTTAAGATCCTGAAAGGGAGAACAGGCAAATGATGCGCGAAACAGGGGAGATCCCCAACACAGCCGATGTCGTCATCCTCGGCGCAGGCATTGCCGGCCATGCGGCGGCTCTGGCCGCGGCCGACGCTGGTGCGCAAGTCCTGCTGCTCGAAAAGGCATCCCAGCCGGGAGGCAGTTCCGCAATGGCCGGCGGGGGATTCATCTTCGCTGGCACCGACCTGATGATCGCAGCGGGCTATGATGAAGGCCCCGAAGATCTGCGTGAGAAGTTGTTCACTTCGGGCAAGAACCGGAACAACCCCGTGCTCGTCGACGCCTTTGCCTATAATCAGCTCGAAGCATACGAGTTCCTGAAGGCGAATGGAGCCAAGTTCAAACTCAACCCGCTGGATCGCTGCCTGCATGAGACCGGCACCGGCCGGGTCATAACCAACTTGCATATGGCGGCGCGCGCGCACGCCAATATCATCTTTGCCTCCAAGTGCGCCGGAATGAAGCTGTTGCGGGGCGCCGATAGCGGCCGGGTCCGTCAGGTCATCGTCGCGTTCGGCGACGAGGTTATCGAGATCGAGGTCCGGCGTGCCGTCGTCCTTGCCACTGGGGGCTTCTCGCGGTCGCGCGAATTGCTTGGCGTGTTTGCCCCGGAACTGCTCGACGCGGTCAAGCACGGCGGCGTCGCCAACACCGGCGATGGCATCATGATGGCATGCGACCTCGGTGCTGGCCTTGCCGATCTTGGCTACGTCAGCGGCTCATTTGGCGGTGCGATCCGCAACTATCCGCACGGCGTCCAGGGTGCAGACGAAGTGCCGCCGCTGCTGTTCAGCTTCTTGTCGGGCGGGATCATGGTCAATTCCGCCGGCGAGCGCTTCGTCAACGAGGGCCAGACCTACAAGGCACTCGGCAATGCCGGAATGGCCCAGCCGGGCGGTGTCGCCTTCCAGATCTTCGATAGCAAGGTGCTGGCAACTACGTTCGAGGACAGTACGGTCAACAACTATCCGGAAGGCATTGCCGCCGGCTATATCCGCACCGCCGACACGATTGCCGAACTGGCGGCGCATATGCAGATCGACCCGGCCGCGCTCGAACGCACGATCGAGCGCTACAATGCCAATGCCCGCAATGGCGTCGACCCCGATTTCGGCCGTACCCGCAATTTGATGCCGGTCGACACCGCGCCATATTGCATCGCCGCCACGGCCAACGCGCTGACAACCACCTATGGCGGCATCACCACCAACGGCGACATGGCCGTCGTTGACTGGTTGGGCGAACCGATCCCCGGACTGTTCGCGGCCGGCGAGGTGGTAGGTGGGTTCCACGGCGCTGGCTACTACAGCGGCAGTTCGCTTTCATCGTCAGCGACATTCGGCATGCTGGCCGGTCGGGCAGCTGCAGCCTATCCTGCCACCTGAACTCGATTTCTTCTGGGAGCCTGCCGATGACCGCGCAGCATACCACTCACATCGATGCCATTCTCGCGGACTTCGTGAGCCCGCACGATGATCCAGAAGGGCGTGCCCGGGCGCTGGCGACCCTGAGGTCATGGCACCTCGGCATCGAGACCGACGATTTCGCCCTGCTCGAAAGCCTGATGCACGAGGACATCGTTATCGAATTGCCTTTCAATGAAAGCGGCCGCACCGAAGCCGGCTTCTACCGCGTCTATGAAGGCATCCCCGCCTGCATCGAATTCTGGCGGATAGCTTCGACCTTCGAGGGCGAAATGCGCCCTTTCACCGACATGGACCTGACGGTAAACCCCGACGGCTCTCGGCTCTTCCTCGAAGCGCGTGGCGACATCACCATGCAATCCGGCACCGAGTATCGCAACCGGTACGTCCTGCGCGTCGA